>NZ_JABUCO010000013.1:0-151169 GCF_019835205.1 Rhodococcus sp. BP-261
AGCTCGGCGTCGGATTCCAACACCGTCTCCACCATGCGCACTGCTCGCTGCCGGAACTCCGGCGGGTACTGACGTGGCATAGCTCCATCCTCCTACAAAGAACGGAACAAAACCTGGGGTACTTCAATGCGGCGGGCGCGGGGAACGAGTGGGCTGGTGCCGCGCGGTGCGGGTGGTGGCGGGTTACCCGGTTTGTCTGAATCGCGCTGTCCGCCAGTGTTTTCAGGCCGTTCACCGGCTTCGGGCCCACCGCTGTCTGTGGGACCGTCGGTGCCATCGGGCCCGCCGTTGTCCTCGGAATGACCACTGTCTGCGGGACCGTCGGTGTCCGGGTCGTCGTCGTTCGGCCTGTCGATATCGCCGGTGGTGTTCTCTACTATGTCGCGGTTCTCGGCTGCGTCGTCGTCCGGTGTTCTGTCGTCGTCGACAGGCTCTTCCTTTTCGGGCTCGTGCACCTCGGATGCCTGCCCGGTGGGCTCCGGTTGTGCTGCAGCCGTTGCTGTTTCATCGCTATCGCTGTCGCTATCGCTGTCGCTATCGCTGTCGCTATCGCTGTCGCTATCGCTGTCGCTGTCGCCGTCGCTGTCGCTGTCACTGCCGTTGGTGGAGTTGTGGTGGGCGCGTGCGAGTTCGAGGGCCTCGGTAAGGAAGGCTTGCCAGTGTGCGTCGGTGGCGAGTAGGCGTGCGGTGTCGGCGTCGAGGACGGTGCCGTCGGAGAGGGTGGCGGGGGTGTCGGTGAGGCGTAGCAGGGTTTCGAGGTCGACGATGACCTGGATGAGTGGTTTCGGCCGGGCTGGGGTGCGGTCGGCGGTGGCTGCTGCGGGGCATTCGTCGGTGCGGCAGGTGCAGGCGAGGGCGTCTTCTTGGTGCATGAGCGCGACCAGGGCGTCGGCGCGGAGTTGCCGTTTGGTGCGGGGATCGCGGTCGCAGACGGTGGCGGCGAATTGGTCGAGGATGGCGTCGATTTCGGCGGCTTCGACGGCGGTGATCTTGGCGAACAGTGATGCGGTGCCGTCGGTGTTGCGGCGGATGTTGACCGAGCGTTCGTCGGCGTCGGCGCGGGCGCGTGCGGCGGTGGCTTCGTCGGGGTTGTGGTCGAACCAGTGTCGCCAGATGTTGTCGCGGAGTGAGCGTGGGGTGCAGCGGTGGGCGGCGGCGAGGATGTCGGGTTCGAGGGCGGCGACGGTGTCGTCGCCGGCGCGGGAGAGGGTGAGGGCGATGGTGCGGACGCGGGGGTAGTCGAGGTCTCCGGCGGTGAAGGCGGCGTCGATGGCGGGCAGTCGCTGGGCGAGTTCTTCGCCGGTGGTGATCATGTCGCGGGTGATCTGGCGGGAGAGTGAGAGTGCTACGGACGCTTCGGTTTCGGCGGCGAGGCGGGCTTTGTAGATGTCGGGTTCGGCGACGCCGTATTGCTGTGGTCCGGTGGGGGTGTCGTGTTCGAGGCCGTAGTCGTAGATCGCGGCTTCGGTGGAGATCCGTAGGTCGAGGAGGTCGTGCACTCGGTGCACGGTTGCGGCAGCGGCAATGTTCTCCTGGCGGCGCAGGTCGGTGAGGGTGGTGAGCATGTCGGATGCGGACGCGTCGGCGTCGCGTCTGATTTGTTCGAAGCCCCCCGGCATGTCCATGCCCACCATGATAGTCGAACGCATGTTCGAACGCAACCAAAACCGCGCATTCCAATTCTTCGAATCTTGCCGCGCCCCAACCGGTTACCACCGCGAGGTCGAGTATCGGTCGTGCGTGCGAATGTATAGCGGGCTATACATTCGCGCGCACGGGTAGGACCGGCCACAAGAAACGATTGTGGCTACACAACAGCAGGACCTCTACCGGGAATGCCCCTCGCCGACGACGGTGGAACCATGACCGCAGCCGTTCTCGCCGACGCGCCCCTGGGATTGTTCCGCGACCTCGACCGTCCTGGCCGCGTGCTGGAACACCTCACCCCGAACTGGTTCGCATCCATCATGGGGACCGGCATCGTCGCGAACGCCGCGTCTACGCTCCCCCTGCACTCTCCGATTCTGCATTCTTTCGCCACCGTGGTCTGGGGAGTCGCGGCAACCGCCCTCGTCGCGCTGACAATTGCCTTCACCGCGCACTGGATCCTGCATGTCGACAACGCTCGCGGTTACGTCGCGCATCCGGTCATCGGCCTGTTCTACGGCGCAATCCCGATGGCGCTGTTGACCGTCGGCAGCGGAACAATCCTTCTCGGCAAGGATCTACTCGGCATCACTGCGGCTCTCTGGATCGCCGGAACGCTCTGGACCATAGGAACTCTCGCAGGAATCGCGACCGTGCTGTGGATTCCGGTTCGCGCGCGGGGGCACCGTCTGCCCGCGTTGCTGATGCCCGTCGTGCCTCCGATGGTGTCGGCGACCGGGGGAGCAATTCTGGCGCAACACATCCCGAGCGGCACGGTCAGGACTGAATTCCTCGCCCTGTGCTATGTCCTGTTCGCGCTCAGCCTGATCCTCGGTGCGCGGATCATGGTCACGGTCTGCGGTGAGCTCGTGCATAGGAGAATGCCACCCGTGCAGGCGATTCCGACGATCTGGATCACGCTGGGCCTCGTCGGCCAGTCGGTCACCGCAGCCAATCTCTTGGCCGCCGATGCGGACAGCGACTGGCTCCACGACATCGGCATCGCCTACGGGATATGCGCAGGCGCGTTCGGCATCGTCATGTTCGCCGTTGCAACCTGTCTGACCGTGACAGCTGCCCGCAGCGGCCTCCGGTTCTCCATGGCCTGGTGGAGCTTCACGTTCCCGCTCGGCACCTGCGTCACAGGCGCGACCGCACTCGGGGTCACGTTCGGCGCACTCAACATCGTCGCAGTCGGCCTCTATGCACTGCTCGTCACGGCATGGGCAATCGTTGCCTGGGGCACCGTGCGCGGTACGGTCAGTGGCCGGATATTCCTACCGACGTGAGCACTGGGATACAGTCGAGCATCGACTCCCACCAGGCCATCACCCGCACCCTCCGCGCCGCCGGATGCGTGTACGCCGAGGACGAGGCCGCACTTCTCCTCCAGGCGTTCACCGGTGATCGGCTCCTCGAGATGGTGTCCCGACGCGTGGAGGGCACCCCCTTGGAGCAGATCCTCGGGTGGGCAGAATTTCGTGGACTCCGTATCGTCGTCGAACCCGGCGTCTTCGTGCCCCGACGTCGCACGGAACTCCTCGTCGAGGAGGCACTCGCGCTCCGGCCGACGACCGTCGTCGACATGTGTTGCGGATCCGGGGCAGTCGGGGCGGCGCTCGAACACGAGCTCGGGCACCTCGACCTCCACGCCACCGACATCGACCCCGTCGCCGTCCGGTGCGCTCGCCGCAACATCGGTGCGGGTCACGTCTACGAGAGCGATTTGTATTCTGCTCTGCCGCAACACCTTCGAGGCTACGTCGATGTCATCGTCGCCAATGCGCCCTACGTCCCCACCGACGCCATCGCCTCGATGCCGGCCGAAGCGCGTGATCACGAACCCCGCGTCGCGCTCGACGGCGGATTGGACGGACTGGACTGGCACCGCCGCATCGCCGACGACGCCCGGCAGTGGCTCACCGACCGCGGTCATCTCCTGATCGAGACCAGCGTCGGTAAGGCGAAGGTGACCGTGCAGATCATGCGCGGTGCGGGGTTCGACGCACGCATCGCCCATTCGGACGAACTCGACGGGACCGTTGTCGTGGGCGAGGTCAGGACTGCGCGAACCGGTCGAACATGAACCCTTGACCTCCACCTATGTCGAGGTTCTACGGTTTCAGGCATGAGCATGGAAGTCACTGCGTGGAATCAGCTGTACCGGACGATGCATGCGTCGTCCGGTACGGCCCGTTTCAATGCCGACACCGCCCGCAGAATCCTGGACTTCGCCCGTCCGCACAAGACGAAATTGTTCGGCTTCGTGCTGCTCAGCGTCGTGCTTGCGGTCCTCGCGGTCGCGACGCCGGTGCTGGCGGGACGCGTGGTCAATGCGATCGTCGACGGTGAATCCTTCGACATCGTCCTTCGGCTCGCGCTGCTCATCGCGCTCATCGCGGTGGTCGACGCCGGCTTCGGTCTGCTGAACCGGTGGCTGTCGTCGAACATCGGGGAAGGCTTGATCCTCGACCTGCGCACCGCCGTGTTCGACCACGTGCAGCGCATGCCGATCGCGTTCTTCACACGCACTCGCACGGGCGCACTCGTGAGTCGACTGAACAACGACGTCATCGGCGCGCAGCGTGCGTTCAGCGACACGTTGTCCGGCGTCGTCTCCAATCTCGTGACGCTGGCCCTGACGCTGGTCGTCATGATCGGAATCTCCTGGCAGGTAACACTTCTCGCGCTCCTGCTGTTGCCGGTCTTCGTGATCCCGGCGAGTCGGATGGGTCGTCGACTCGCACGCTTGCAGCGGGAGGCAGCCGCGCACGACTCGGCCATGAGCACGCAGATGACCGAGCGCTTCTCGGCGCCGGGCGCGACGCTGGTGAAACTGTTCGGGCAGCCCGAATTCGAGTCTCGCGAGTTCGCCGTCCGAGCGTCCCGGGTCCGCGACATCGGTGTGCGCAGTGCGATGGTGCAGACGGTGTTCGTCACCGCGTTGACGTTGGTCTCGGCACTGGCTCTGGCCGTCGTCTACGGGCTCGGCGGCTTCTACGCTCTGCGCGGCCAGCTCGACCCGGGATCCGTTGTGTCGCTGTCGCTTCTGCTCACTCGTCTGTACTCACCGCTCACGGAACTGGCGAGCGCACGCGTCGAGGTCATGAGCGCCCTGGTCAGCTTCGAGCGCGTCTTCGAGGTTCTCGATCTCGTGCCCCTCATCCAGGACAAGCCGGGCGCTGTCGCGTTGCCCGACGCGCCGGTGTCGGTCGAGTTGAAGGACGTGCGATTCGCGTACCCGTCGGCGGACAAGGTGTCGCTCGCGTCGTTGGAAGAAGTGGCGGCGTTGGACACGCGTGGCGGTGAGGAGGTTCTGCACGGGGTGTCGTTCCGGGCCGAGCCGGGACAGATGGTCGCTCTCGTCGGCACATCCGGAGCCGGAAAGTCGACCATCGCGCAATTGGTCGCTCGTCTCTACGACGTCGACGACGGCTCGGTGCGGTTGGCCGAGAACGATGTCCGTGATCTGACGGCCGAATCGATTCGCGACGCGGTCGGCATGGTGACCCAGGACGGGCACCTGTTCCACGACACGGTCCGCGCCAACATCGTGCTGTCGCGTCCCGACGCCACCGAGGACGAAGTCTGGAACGCGCTTCGACGGGCCCGGCTCAGCGATCTCGTGCAGTCCCTACCCGACGGGCTGGACACCGTCGTCGGCGAACGCGGTTACCGGCTGTCCGGTGGTGAGAGACAGCGTCTGACGATCGCCAGACTGTTGATCTCCCGGCCGAAGGTCGTCATTCTCGACGAGGCGACGGCGTCACTGGATTCGACGTCGGAAGCCGCGGTTCAGGCCGCCCTCGGTGAGGCGCTGGCAGGCAAGACGTCGGTGGTGATCGCACACCGGTTGTCGACCATCCGCGCTGCCGACACGATTCTGGTCGTCGAAGGCGGATCGATCGTCGAACGTGGAACGCACGAGGAGCTCCTCGCGGCGGGTGGCCGCTACGAGGAGCTCCATCGGACGCAGTTCAGGACGGATTCTCAGTTGGCCGGTGCGGGAACGACCGTCGACGGGTCGTTGTCGGACGCGGCTGCCAACATCGGTGCGAAGCCGTCGATCGCGTAGTTCAGCGACAGCGGGCTCGAGTAGCCGAGAGCCGACGGCAGGTCCTCGCTGAACGCACCGATGTAGGCGGTGCGATCCTGCGAGACGACGTTCAGTGCAGCGAACAGCGGATCGGCAAGCAGCTGTTCGCGACTGGCGCCCGCCATCACGAGAACGTCGGTATCGAGCTTGTTCAGATTCTCGGGACTGATCGTCTCGGTGACCGCGGGGATCTCGAAGCCGAGATCCTTGAAGAACAGAGCGCGGATGTCGTCCGCGCCGAGCACGAGGTAGGTGCCGTCGCCCATGTCGAAGCCCAGAGTCAGCGTCTTGCCTGCGAACTGCGGGTTCTCGTCCTGGGTCGTCTGGAACTTCGCCTCCAGCTCGGCGGTCTGGTCGGCGGCTTCCTGCTCCTTGCCGAGCGCCTTGCCGATGACCTCGAACTCCTGCTGCCACGTGGCCGCGGGGACGTCGTCGTAACCGCCGATGTCGGCAATCGTGGGTGCCATCTCGGACAGCTGGTCGTACTGGCCCTGCTCGATGAACGAGTACGGGCCGAGAATGAGGTCGGGCCCCGCGTTCGCGATCTGCTCGAGGTTCAGTTCCTCGGAGCCGACCTCGGGGATGTCGGTGCCACCGAGAGCTTCCTGCGCCCAGGGACGGTTCCGGTAGTCGTAGCTGAGGTTGCCGCGCGTCGCGACGGGCTTCACGCCGAGTGCGAGCACGAAGTCCTGCTCGTTGAAGCCGATGGTGACGATGCTCGACGGTTCGCTGTCGACGGTCGTCTCACCGAAGTGGTGGGTGATGGTGACGGGGAAAGCGCCGGACTCGTCGGAGTTGGTCGACGACGAGCTGTCGTCGGACGAACAGCCGGCGACGAGCGCGACTGCTGCAGCGCCTGCGGCGATGCGGAGGTAACTGGTGCGCACTGTGGGACTCCTCGCGTAAGTACGAAATGCGAGGTTAGCCTAACCGATCCCCGAGGTCATCGAAATTTCAAGGGCCGGAAGCGAGGGACGCCCTGGGTCACTTGGGGTGACCGAGGGCGTCCTTCGCTCGTGTGGTTGCCAGTTCAGCAGTTGCTCGGCGCAGGAACGCCGTTCAAGCGGGCGTCGATCCATTCGAGAGCCTGTGGGAGCCCGAGCACCGCGGCGGTGAGGTGATCGTTACTGGGCACCTGAACCTCGGTGACCGGGACACCTGCGGCGCAGTAGCGGCCGAGGGTGTTGGTGATGGACGAGACCGGGATGAGTGCGTCCGTCGGACTGTGCCACTCGAAGTAGGGAGCTTTCGGAACGCCCGGGTAGAGCTCGACGCTGTTCTCGTTGACCGCGTCGACCATCTCGGGGCTGTCGATGAGGCTGAGCGAGTCGGCGACGAGCGTCGCGCTCTTGCCTGCGCCGACCCGAATGATGTCGTTGGTGCACGCGTTCTGCACCTCGGCGGCCATCTGCCGGCCCAGCGGGTTCAGCTGCTCGCTGATCGGAATCCGAGTCGGATACTCCCGCTCGAGTCCGAGCGCCGCAGCGAATGCGAGGCCGAACACCGGATGCGGATTGAAGCCCAGATCGCGAGCCATGCGTTCGAGGTTCATCGGGGCACCGCCCGCAGCGCTGCCGACGATGTTCAGCTCGGGTGCGTAGTCGTTCTGCAGTGCGGCCGCCCACGCCGTCGCCATGCCGCCGCCCGAGTAGCCGGCGAGCGCGACTCGGCTCTGCTGCACCTGAAGCGGATCGAAGCGTTGCGTCGCACGGATGCTGTCGAGGACGATCTGGCCGCCCATCTTGGCTGCGCCGTACGCGCTGTTGGGGCCGAGGTGATCGGCGATCGCGACGGTCCATCCACGCTGAAGGGCAACGTTGAGTGCCGGAGCCTCACGGATCATCAGGTTGGGATCGGACGTCCAGAGTGCCTGTGAGGGAGCGCATTCCAAGCCCAGTGCATTGATGATGTGTTGGTACGACAGCAGAGGCCCGTTCGGTGCCTTGTTCTTCGGAGCCATGACCGTGTTGACCGCGGCGATCGGATCGCCTGCGGAGTTGGTCGACCGGAAGCGCAGCTGCCACACGTCGACGTCGAAGAAACCGGGAGGTGGCGGCATCGGCCTGCTGGAGATGATGTCACCGGGGTTCAGCGCATCCAGACCAGGAACCGGAGCGTAGAACACATCGGCAATGGGCGTGGGCTCCAGCGGAATCGCCGTAGCAGGTGCTGCGGTCATCAGAGTCGAACACATGACCGTGGCTGCGGACACGACCGCTGCCCCGATCAGTTTGTAAGCGCGCATGGCGTCAAATCCCTCCCGACAAAGCTTCGTTTTCCCGTGCGGGAGACACAGTCCGACCGCACCCCCCCCTGCAGCGCCCGATCGAGAGAACGCCGCACCAGGTGCGATATAGAAAAAGTGACCCCGCTCGTTACGCTCCCCCCGGAAACGATGTTCGAAAGGGTACGCAGCAAGAGATTTTATGGCAACCGCGAGAGGGCTCGAGCGCGCGCCTAGGAATTGTGCTCGATCACTACGTCTTCCGGCTTCTTGTCCTCACGAATACCGCGCCAACTCGGATGCCTCAGATGCATCGAGTCGGTCCATTCGAAGAACCGGACCTCACCGACGAGTAGCGGCGTCACCCACACCGCATCCTTTCGGTCGGCCGTCGGGAGGGTCTCTGCGAACGGCGAGCTGTCGGTCTGCAACGGAGACAACTCCGTGCTCAGACGGTCGAGTGCCTGTTCGCTGAAACCGGTTCCGACGCGGCCGAGATAACGCAGGCCACCCTCGTCGGGAACACCGACGAGCAGCGAGCCGATGCCGCCTCCCCGGCGCCCGCGGCCGCGTCGCCACCCGCCGATGACCACTTCCTGGGTGCGCCAATTCTTCGACTTGATCCAGGTTTTCGCGCGTTTCCCGGGTTGGTAGATCGAGTCGGACCGCTTGGCGACGACGCCTTCCAGTCCTCGCTCGATGCTCGCGGCCGCCGCCTCGGACGCCGTCGACGGCAGTAGTTCCGGCACGATGACCGATTCGAGGCCCGTCGTCAGCAGCTCCAGGAGTTTGCGTCGATCCGAATACTTCTTGCGCAGCAACGACGTTCCGTCGAGATGCAGCAGGTCGAACGCGATGAAGTCGACGTGCTTGCCGGTGCTGTTCTGCAGCAGTTCGAAACTGGAGATGCCGTCGGCGTCGAAGACGACTGCTTCACCGTCGACGATGGCCTCGTGGTCCTTCAGATCGTCTGCGAGAGCCTGAAATGCACGGAAGCGGTCGGTCAGGTCCTTCCCGGTCCGGGACGTCAGCTTCATCTCGCCGTACGAGAACTGTGCGACGACGCGAAAGCCGTCCCACTTTCCCTCGAAGGACCATTCGCCGTCGGGAAGGCCGAGGACGTCGCCCGCGGTCGCGAGCATCGGCGCAACATTCTTCGGGAGATTGCTTTCGGGTACGCCATTGTTCGACGGATGTTCATCGTCGGGCGACGGAGACTGCTCCTTCATCAGATGCATCAGCCATTGATCGCCCTTGGTCTTGATGAGAGCGAAACGGCCCTTCGCCTTGGCTCCCGACAGGACGACGATGACTTCGTCGTCGCGCCATTTCTCGAGTTCGTACGTACCGCTGTCCCAGATCGTCACCTCTCCGCCGCCGTACTCGCCCTTCGGGATGCTGCCCTCGAACGTCGCGTATTCGAGGGGGTGGTCCTCGGTGTGTACGGCGAGGCGGTTCTGCGTCGGGTCGTCGGGAATGTTCTTCGGCACGGCCCAGGAGACGAGGACGCCGTCGTGTTCGAGTCGGAAGTCGTAGTGCAGGCGTCGGGCGTGATGCTCCTGGATGACGAACGTGTCGTCGTTCCCGCGCGGTTCTCCTCCGGTCGGTATCGGCTCGGGCGTCTTCGTGCGGCTGCGCATGCTGCGGTACTTCGTGAGTTTGTCGGGCTCGGCGGGAGCGGTCTCGACGTCGTCCAGCGGTGGGTCCAGATCGGCGAGGAGGTCTCCCTGGTCCTGATAGCGCTCGAGCACTTCCTCGTACCGCAATTGTGTGAGGCCGGGGGATTCGAGTTCCTCCCACGTCCGGGGCGCGGCGACGGTCGGTTGCGATCGCGCACGCATCGAGTACGGCGCGACCGTCGTCTTCTTCCCGTTGTTCTGCGACCAGTCGACGAAGACTCGGCCGGTCCGCTTCGCTTTGGCCATCGTCGCCGTCACGCGGTCGGGTGAGCGCTCCTCGAGAATCGTCGCGACGTGCTTCGCGACGGTCGATGCTCCCGACGACGTCAGTGGCTTGTCGAGCGGAACGTAGAGGTGAATGCCCTTGCTGCCGCTGGTGACCGGATAGGCGGTGAACCCGATGTCGGTCATGAGGCCGCGGATTTCGCAGGCGATCTCGGCGCACCGGGCGAGGTCGACGTCGTCGCCCGGGTCGAGGTCGAAGACCATCCTCGTGGCCAGCCCCTGCGCATCGCCGTCGAAACGCCACTGCGGGACGTGTGCCTCGATGGCGGCCTGCTGCCCGAGCCACGCGAGATCCGCGGCTGTGGAGAACAGCGGATACACGACGACGCGATCGGAGTGCTGCATGTCGCGTCGTTCCAGCCAGTCCGGCGCCGACGATGCGAGATTCTTCTCGAAGAAGGACGGCTGATCCACCCCGTTCGGCCACCGCTTCCGCGTCACGGCACGGCCGGCCAAGTGCGGGAGCATCGCGGGTGCGATCGAGGTGTAGTACTCGATGACCTGGCTCTTCGTCGTGCCGGTCTCGGGGAACAGCACCTTGTCCAGATTGGTGACCGAGAGCTTTCGGCCTGCGATCTCGAGCGTCGCCATTTCCCCAGGCTAGTCACTGGTCAGGTTTGGCCGCGCGCGAGAAGTGCCAATCTCGGGGGTATGGCGACGATCCGAGTGACCGTGAACATGCCCGAAAATCCTCAGGGTGCCTGGGACAAGGCGTCCGCGCTGAACCGCTTCGACGAATGGATGACGATCCACGGTGGTTGGTGCAGCCCGCCTCCCGCGACGATCGAGAAGGGCACCGAGGTCGAGTCGATCGTGAAGGTCAAGGGCTTCCGGAACACCATCAAATGGACGTTCACCGAGTACAAGGAGCCCGAACTCATCGAGATGTCCGGCCGCGGAAAGGGTGGCATCAAGATCGCGATGACCATCCACGTGCGCGAGAACCACGAGGGCGGCTCCACTCTGACGCTCGACGCCTACTTCGGCGGCGGGGTCCTGTTCGGGCCCGTCGGCAAGGTCGTCGCCAAGGCCCTCGACACCGATGTCAAGCAGTCGGTGGACAATCTCGCTGCACTCGACACGTGAGTGCGAATACATAGCGTCTTGGGGTCGCTCCGCAGGCTCCTCTCCTGCCCGCTATACGTTCGCGCTCACAGGCGGCGGGTACGCCGTATCCACCAGAGCCCGGCGATCGGGAGCACCACGGGGATGAAGACGTATCCCTGACCGAAGTGCGACCACACGGTCGCGTCGGGGAAATCCTGAGGCTGGATGTAGCTGAGCGCACCGATGGCGAGGACGCCGACGAGCTCGATGATGCAGGACACCGTCACGACTCGGCGCGACGCCTCGGTCGCGCGTGCCAGCCCGACCGTCGCCACGATGTAGATGACCGCCGCGAGCGCCGACAGGATGTACGCGAGCGGGGCGACGTCGAAGCGTGTCGTCAACTGCACGATCGACCGTGAGGTGGCGGCGACGGCGAACACCGCATAGACGGCGATGAGGAAGCGACCGAAGCCGGTGCGGGTCGCCTCCTGAAGGCGGTCGGGAGTATCAGGCATATCCGGCCCATATCTGGCTGAGACGCAGCACCATCGCTGCGAGGGTGGTGACGGCGACGAGCAGCACTGCGGTGCCGCCGCGTGAACGATCACCCAGTGACCACCACGTACCGATCGGCAGCAGCAGGAGTAATCCGATCAGGTAGGCGCCGAACGTCAACCGGTGAATGTCGCGGTCGGAGGTGAACATCATGACGAATCCGATGATCGCCTGGAGCAGGACGACGGCCTCGGTTGCGGAGATCGTCCAGAACAGCGCGCGGTCCGATGCGTTCTTCAGGAGCACCGGCTTGCCCAGCACGAGCTTGACGAGAACCCAGAGGCCGACGGCCAGTGACATCACGTACAGCAAGCCGGTGACGGCGCCGATCATCGTTCCCTCTCGGTGGCCTCGGGTGGTGTGGACGCATCCCAGGGTATCGGGGTGCGCGTCGCCCCAGCGGTGAGGCCTTCGAAACAGTGCGTTATTCCGGGCGTGACCACTCGGAAATGGATGTCGCCTGTACTGGTCACATGGCCGAGGAGCACCTCCGACGCCGTCCTCTTCTCCTCACGCACACGACCCTCAGGAGCCGACGCAGTGTCCGACATCGACAAGACAATCGCCGAGAACATCCAGAAGTCGCTCGGAGAGATTCCGCACCCCTCGTTGCCCAAGGGCAGCAACATCTACGGTTCCACCAAGATCTTCCCGGACTACAAGGCAGAGAACGGCGAAAGCTACTTCACGTTGGTGCACGGCATCGCGCACGAGTCGTCGGTCAGCTTCGTCGCCGTGCTGCAGGCAACGCGCGCTCTGCGCAAGGGTTTCGAGTCGGCCATGTACTTCTACGGCCCCGGCGCGATCAATTGCCTTGCGACACGGGGATTCCCGACGACGGGCGATTCCGGCTTCCCGGGTGAGCAGAACATCAACGACTCGCTCGCGACGTTCATCGCCGAGGGCGGAACGGTGTTCTGCTGCCGCTTCGGTCTCGCACTGCACGGTGGCCGCGAAGAAGACCTGATCGAGGGCGTCATCCCGGCGCATCCGCTCGACGTTCAGGACGCGCTCATCCACTACGCACGCAAGGGCGCCATCATCAACTCGACGTACATGGTCTAGGAGCTTGTTATGTCTGTCGGTGTGCGAGTAGATCTGGCGCTCCTCGGGATTCGAGGTACGCCACCGGTCAACAGAACGGCCGGCGCCGGGCCCAGCGACGACGGGCATGTCCGAATCGATGGCCTCGGCGCGGCCATCCCTCGAAACCCGTCGAGCCCGTACGTTCTCGACGGAGACCGAATATTGTTCGACGGCAACGACATCGGAGTGGACATAGAGGCCGTCTCCCGGCCGAAATTCTACGATCTCGAGACCGCCGACGGGATTTCCTACGAGAAGATCGCCAAACTGCACGGCTCCAGCGTCCTCGCGACGACGGTCATGCAGACCTGCATCCGGTACGACCCCGAACAACGGTGCCGCTTCTGCTCCATCGAGGCGTCACTCGACGCGGGGGACACCATTGCCGTCAAGACGCCGGCGCAGCTGGCCGAGGTCGCCGAAGCCGCCGTCCGACTCGACGGCGTCACCCAGATGGTCATCACGACCGGCACGTCGGCGGCGAAAGACCGTGGTGCGCGGCACATTGCGCGTTGTGTCGCAGCGATCAAGGCAGCTGTTCCCGATCTGCCCATCCAGGTGCAGTGCGAGCCACCCGGCGAT
The DNA here is from genome assembly GCF_019835205.1 of Rhodococcus sp. BP-261. Taxonomy (NCBI): domain Bacteria; kingdom Bacillati; phylum Actinomycetota; class Actinomycetes; order Mycobacteriales; family Nocardiaceae; genus Rhodococcus; species Rhodococcus sp. BP-261. Next base: position 13,205 of record NZ_JABUCO010000013.1, read on the forward strand.
CTGCAGACCATCACCGATCTGCACGACGCGGGTGCCGAATCCATCGGGATCCACGTCGAATCGCTGGACGACGACGTTCGCCGAAAGTGGATGCCGGGCAAAGCAACAGTCCCGATGGACGAATACCGGGCGGCATGGGCCGAAGCCGTCCGCGTGTTCGGACGAAACCAGGTGTCGACCTACCTTCTCGTAGGCCTCGGCGAGGACCCGGACGAATTGGTTTCGGGTGCAGCCGAACTCATCGAGATGGGTGTCTACCCGTTCGTTGTTCCGTTCCGGCCGCTCGCAGGAACGTTGGCCGTCGACGTCGACCGTGCGGTCGCACCGAACCGTGACGTGTTGGAAGACGTGACGCGCCGCGTCGCCAAGGAACTTCAGGCCGCGTCGATGCTCGGTACGGACCAGAAGGCAGGCTGTGCTGCGTGCGGTGCCTGCAGTGTTCTCCAGAATGCGGGTGGCTGATGTACACCGACTTGGCCGGGACCGCGGTCGCGACGTCGCAGGCCCCGTTCCTGATCCACGAATGCGGTAACGCAACCGAACTCGACGCGTATCGACGCCTCAGACGCGACATCTTCGTCACCGAGCAGGGTCTGTTCACGGGTTCGGATCATGACGACGTCGACGACGACCCGCGTACCGTCGTCCTGATCGCCCGCAGCGCCGACGGCATCGTCCTGGGTGGTGTCCGCCTTGCGCCCTGCACGGCACGGGATCTGGGATGGTGGGCAGGCAGTCGTCTCGTCGTCTCGTCCGACGCCCGCGCATCCGGCGTCGGACCTGCATTGGTCCGAGCGGCGTGTGCGCACGCCGAGAGCCACGGCGTCCTGAGATTCGACGCGACGGTCCAGAGACAGCACGAGAAGCTGTTCACCAGGCTCGGCTGGGTCCGGCGCGGCGACCTCGACATCCACGGTGCACCGCACGTCTCGATGAACTGGCCGATCGACCGGATCGAACGACTGGTGTCGGCGACCAAGGCCATGCTCGCGGGGGTACTTGCGCCCCTGAAGGCGCAGCCACTGGGGCTGGGCGCCAGAGGCTTTCGCGGAGACGACGGGGTCCCGGTGCCCGGAAGCGACGTCATCGCCGCATGTGACGCGATCATCCCGTCGATGGTCGATCGGGATCCCGAGTGGGCCGGATGGTGTGCGGCGCTCGTCAACTTGAACGATCTGTCGGCCATGGGTGCCCGAGCCGTCGGCATGCTCGACTCGGTCGGAGCGCCCACACAGTCCAGGCTCACGCGCATCATCCGGGGTCTTGCCGATGCGTCGCAGGCGTGGCGGGTTCCGGTGCTCGGTGGCCACACCCAGGTCGGGGTTCCGTCGTCCCTGTCGGTCACGGCGCTCGGCAGCACGCCGTCGCCGGTCCGCGCCGGCGGTGCTGCTGCCGGCGACGTCCTCACCCTGACCGCGGACATCGAGGGCGGATGGCGTCGCGGATATCAGGGACAGCAATGGGATTCGACGTCGCGACGCACGTTCGGAGAGCTCGACGAGATGGCGTCCTTCGTCGCCCGCACCGCACCCAAGGCGGCCAAGGACGTGTCGATGGCCGGTCTCGCCGGTACGACGGGCATGCTCGCCGAAGCGTGCGGTACCGGAGCCGTACTGGATGTCGCCTCCATCCCCACGCCGACCACTGCCTCGATGGGCGAATGGATCACGTGCTTTCCAGGGTTCGCGATGATCACCGCGGACCGTCCCGACGCGTCGCTCGCGTCGTCGGGACCTGCAGTCTCCGCTCGCTGCGGAGAGCTCACCGACATTCCGGGCGTCGCGCTGCGATGGCCCGACGGAATCACCACTCGCGCAGTCGCATCGACTGTGACCGGATTGGGAGAAGCATGAACATCCACACGAACACCGTCACGATTTCCGTGGCCGCCGCCGAGTTCGGCCGCGACATGGAACAGGGCTACAGCACCATCGCGGCGCTACTCGAGGAAGCGCGTCACCGCGGAAGCCAACTCCTGGTACTTCCCGAGGCCTGCCTCGGTGGGTATCTGCCGAGTCTCGGGGGCGGGGACGAGTCGGAGGAATCGCGGCAGCGTCGGCTCCGAAGCTTGCCGCCCGCACTGGAACTCGACGGTCCCGAGTTGAAACGCGTCATCGACATGGCCGGTGACATGGTGGTCACCCTCGGGTTCTGCGAGAAGGACGGCGATACTCGCTACAACGCGGCCGTGACACTGAACGGCGACGGCATCCTCGGTTCGTACCGCAAGGTGCACCAGCCGCTCGGTGAAAACCTCTGCTACGACGCGGGCGACGCCTACGAGGCGTTCGACACTCCGGTCGGACGCATGGGCATGCAGATCTGTTACGACAAGGGATTTCCCGAAGCAGCACGGGAACTCGCACTCGACGGCGCCGAGATCATCACCTCCATCTCGGCTTGGCCGACCGCACGGACTGCGACGACGTCGAACATGGAGGACGATCGCTGGAAGCAGCGCTTCGACATCTACGACCGCGCCCGGGCATTGGAGAACCAGGTGATCTGGGTGGCCGCGAACCAGGCAGGCACGTTCGGTTCGCTTCGTTTCGTGTGCAGCGCGAAGATCGTCGGGCCGGGCGGTGAAATCCTCGCGGGCACAGGCGTCGAGCCGGGATTGGCAACGGCAACTGTCGACGTGGAGGGCCTTCTCGGTGCGGCGCGCGGAGGCGGTATGTACAACCTCCGCGATCGCCGTCCGTCGGTGTACAAGACGATAACGAAAGAGCCGGTCCATGCCTGAGATGAGATTCCAGGTCCGATGGCCGGATGGACGTGAACAGTCCTGCTACTCACCGTCGTTGGTGATGCACGACTACCTCGAACCAGGCGCGGAGTACCGGGTCGACGAGTTCGTCGAGCGGACGTCGGAAGCGCTCACGGTGGCCGGTGATCGCGTGCTGGCGAAGTTCGGGATGCGCTGTACGTCCGCCGCGCAGCAGATGGAGGAAATTCGCGACGTCGGTGCCGCATATACGGACGGCGGCGCCGTGAAAATCCTGAGTATGACGGGAGCTGAGTTGCTGTGAGAGAGACACATGAGGTGGTCGTCGTCGGCGGTGGGCAGGCCGGTCTGTCCATCAGCTGGCACCTGACACAGCGCGGAATCGAACACGTTGTGCTGGAGGCGAATACGATCGCACACGAGTGGAAGGATTCCCGCTGGGACAACTTCACGCTCGTGACACCCAACTGGCAGTGCGTGCTCCCCGGGTTCTCGTACGACGGTGACGATCCCGACGGTTTCATGAAGCGTGACGAGGTGTACGACTTCGTCCGGCGGTATGCACGAAGTTTCGACGCCCCCGTCCGTGAGCACGTCACCGTCACGTCGACGCGGCAGGGAATCGGGGGTGGCTTCGACATCGAGACCACCGCGGGGCCGATGCACGCGGACCAGATCGTCGTCGCCATCGGCGGATACCACGTCCCGACCATTCCGCGGTTCGCCGAAAAGCTCCCGAAGGACGTCCTTCAGATCCACTCGTCGCAGTATCGGGGTTCGCACCAGTTCCCCGACGGCGACGTACTCGTCGTCGGCACCGGACAGTCCGGCGCCCAGATCGCCGAGGACCTGCATCTCGACGGTCGCCGCGTGCACCTCGTTGCCGGTACCGCGCCACGCGTCGCACGCTTCTATCGTGGCCGTGATTGTGTCGCGTGGCTGCACGACATGGGCATCTATGATGTCTCCATCGAGGATCAGCCCGGTGGCGTCGGCAAACGCGAGAACACGAACCACTACGTGACGGGTCGCGACGGTGGTCGCGACATCGACCTGCGTGCGTTCGCGACCGAGGGCATGCAGCTGTACGGCAGGCTTCTCGGCGTCGACGACGGTGTCCTGCAGTTCGCGCCGACGCTGGAGGCGTCGCTCGATGCGGCCGACGCCGTGGCCGAGAGCATCAAGGACAACATCGACGCGTACATCGCGCGTGAGGGCATCTCCGCGCCCACCGAAGAGCGATACACGCCGGTATGGCGTCCGGAGGTCGAGACCACCGAACTTGATCTGGCCGACGCGGGTATCACTGCCGTCGTCTGGTCCGTCGGCTTCCGTACCGACTACCGCTGGCTCGAGGTCGGTGCGTTCGACGGCAAGGGACATCCCACGCACAATCGTGGCGTCAGCGCGGTGCGTGGCCTCTACTTCCTCGGGCTCCCGTGGCAGCACACGTGGGGATCGGGTCGGTTCGCGGCCGTCGCGCGTGATGCCGAGTTCCTGGCCGATCAGATCGGTCTGGAAATCAGTGCGGCACAACCGGACAAGTCGATGGTGTAGCTCGGTGACGTCCATCAGGATAGGCGCTCTGGCAGCACATTTCGGTCGCGATGTGCCTCGCGCGGTCTCGAAGATCACGACGATCGTCGAAAGCGCGAAGCGCGACGGAATCGACCTGCTCGTGCTGCCCGACGCCTCCCTCGGTGGATACATCGACAGCCTGCGCAACCCGGACGTGTCCGAGCTTCCGCCGACGCTCGACATCGACGGCCCGGAGATCGGCGCGATCATGGCAGCGGCCGGTGACCTCACGGTATGCATCGGATACACCGAACTGTCGAACGGGTTGCGCTACAACGCTGCTGCGTGTCTGACGGGTGACGGTGTACTCGGCAGTCACCGCAAGGTCCATCAGCCCGTGGGTGAGTCGCTGGCGTACGCGGCGGGCGATCGCTTCGAGGCCTTCGACACCCCTGTCGGTCGCATGGGCATGCTCATCGACTACGACAAGACGTTTCCGGAATCCGCTCGGGCACTTGCATTGGACGGTGCTCGCATCATCGCAGCGTTGTCCGCGTGGCCGGCGAGCGTCACCGACCGGGCGTCGAGTCTGCCGAACGACCGCCAGTCCCGCCTCTTCGACCTGTACGACGCGGCCCGCGCGGCCGAGAACCAGGTCGTGCTGGTGTCGTCGAACCAGACGGGCGTGATGGGGTCGTTGCGGTTCCTGGGGCAGGCGAAAATCGTCGGCCCGGGCGGTGACGTCCTCGCGAAGACATGGTCCAAAGGCGGACTTGCGGTGTGCGACATCGACGTCGACGCCGAAGTAGATCGTGCCCGGCGGGTGTTGCATCACCTGAAGGAGCGCCGGGTGGATGCGTACGGGGGCGCGTCGACATGCGAATAGCACTGCTCACGTACTCGTCGAAACCCCGCGGAGGCGTGGTGCACACGTTGCACCTTGCGGAAGCGTTGGCGCGCACCGGTGTCGACGTGACGGTCTGGTCCCTCGGACGCGGCGGCGACAACGCGTTCTTCCGGCGGGTCGACCCGTCGGTCTCGATCAGGATGGTTCCGTTCGAGGCGCGAGACGACGAGTCCGTCGGTGACCGTATTCTGCGGTCGATCGATGTTCTGGGACAAGCGTTCTCGAACTCCGATTACGACATCGTGCACGCGCAGGACTGTATCTCTGCCAACGCCGTCGGGCCGTGCATCCGGACCATTCACCACCTCGACACGTTCACGACGCCCGCGCTGGCGGCATGCCACGAACGTGCCGTCGTCGAACCGTACGCCCGCATCTGTGTCTCGGCAGCGGTGGCCGAGGAGGTCCACCGGGGGTGGGGCGTCGAGCCGACGGTCATCCCGAACGGTGTCGACGCGGGGCGGTTCGAAGCAGCGGCGGCGTCGGGCGGCACCGAGTGGCAGCAGAAGCTCGGCCGTTACGTGCTCGCGGTCGGCGGTATCGAGCCGCGCAAGGGATCGATCGACCTGCTCGACGCGTTCGCCCGCCTGAATCGTCCCGACCTGTCTCTCGTCTTCGCCGGCGGGGAGACGCTGTTCGACTACCGCGACTACCGTCGTCGATTCGACTCGTACGCAGCGCAGTTGGGCATCGAGCCGGTCATCCTCGGAACCGTCGACGACGACGAACTACCGCACCTCGTCGCACAGGCGTCGGTGCTGCCGTTCTTCTCGACGAAGGAGGGATTCGGACTCGCCGCGATGGAAGCGCTCGCAGCCGGGATTCCCGTCGTCGCACGGGATCTGCCGGTGTTGCGCGAGGTGTTCGGCGACGCGGTCAAGTACGCGTCGGAACCGAAGTCGATGGCCGATCAGCTCGCAGCAGCACTGGATCGGCCGCGTGACTCGCAGGCTGGACGGTTACTCGCCCGGAGTCTCACTTGGGACGCTGCGGCGCAGAAGCACCTCGACTTCTACCGGTCCTTCTTGTTGCGGCGCAACGCATGAGGCTTGAGCTTGTGGAAACCGCGCACACGTAGCGATCGAAGCGACTTGACATAGAATTCGGCGTCCTCCTGAAGAATCTCGGCCATCGTTGTGTCCACGAGGACGGTACCGGGGTGTGCCGAACTGGTCAGTCGCGCAGCGATGTTGACCGTGGAGCCGTACAGGTCGCCGTAGCGGGCGAGGACGGGCCCCCAGGCGAGCCCGACGCGCAACTCCGGCATGTCCTCTTTCGCCTCGTAGGCGTCCTGCAGGTCGAGCGCGATGTGCGCGGCGTCCTCGGCGGTCTGCGCGCTGAACATCACCTCGTCGCCGACGTTCTTGATGATCGAACCACGTCCGCGCGCAATGATGTTGGAGGCGATCGACTCGAATTCCTCGAGCAGTTCGGTCAGTTCGTCGACCCCGATGCGGCGCGTCAAGCTCGTGTACCCGACCATGTCCGCGAACCCGACGGCCACGGTGCGACTGGTAGTCTCCTCGCCCGGATCCGCGATGGACCGGCCCGCCGTCGCCGCGAGGTGGCGTCGCCACGTGTAGGACTGCAACGCTTCCAGCGTCGGGACGGTTTGTGCGGCAACCTCTCTGGCGTTCTTGCGCACTGCGTCGACGTCGGCGCCTTCGGTCGACCGGTCGTGGATATGGCTGTTGACGACGCCGACCTGCCACTCCGTCAAGCGCGACATGGCCTGCCCGAGCGTGCGCGCGATCGCGACTTCCATGTCGGGTTCGATTACGTTCTGCTCGGTCAACCCGGTCAGCAGGCGCAGGGCGTCGAGATCGGCGTCGGTGTAGACCACTGCCTCGGGATCGGTGTGCAAGGGAAATCCCATGGCCGTCCACAATTGGACGACGCGCTCGAGGGGAATTCCCGATTTCTCGACGATGTCCATTCGAGTGTATTTCGGTGTTCCCCCGAGGAGAGTCTTCTCGATCTCCCGCTGTACTACGAAACTGATGTCACTGTCAGGCATGTCCCAACGTTCTGTCGAAGAAGGATCGGACGTCGTCGATGTAGCTGTCGATCTTCTCGGGGACCCAGTCCTCGGTGGAGATGGGTTCCCCGACGGTTACTCTGACCGTACCCGAATGGGCGGTGAAGTCCTTCTTCCACATGACGTCACCTGCGTTGTGGATGACGATCGGGACGATGGGAACGCGCGCCTGCATCGCGAGGTGGAATCCGCCCTTCTTGAAGCGGCCGAGACGAGACGTCGGCATCCGTGTTCCCTCGGGAGCGATGGCGACGGAGATACCGGAGTGCAGCTTCTCGATGGCGGGCTTCATCGCTTCCCGTGCCTGCGCGGGGTCGCCGCGATCGATGTAGGCGACGTCGAACATCGCGCCCAGCAACGCGAACCGGATGTCATGCCCCAGTTCGCGTTTGGCGACGGCGGTGATGTCCTTGCGAAGGATCGACGCCACGATGACGGAGTCCGCGGTGCTCTGGTGGTTGAACATGAACACCGCCGGTCGGGCCGACCACGCGTTCTCGGTGCCGGTGACGTCGAGCTTGATGCCCGCGATCGTCAGGGCTATGTCCGGGGCGATCGTGGAGGTGATGTTGGCGCCGGTGCGTCTGCTGCGCGTCAGCAGGCCAAGTCCGAGGCCGAGACCTGCGCTCGCGAGCACCGATCCGAGCGCGGCCGTGCTGCGCACTGCCGACACGAGGTCGGTTCCCCGCTTCGGGTTCTGGAGCCGGAGGATCGGCCAACCGACCCGCGTGGCGTGCCGCGTCATCTCGTCGTCGGGATTGAGCGCGACGGGCAGGCCGACCTCGGACAGGAACGGAATGTCCTCGCCACCGTTGGAATAGCCGAAGCATCCGGCGAGGTCGAGGCCCTCCCCCGCGGCGTAGTCGGCCACCGCCTGTGCCTTGCGCGGACCCCACAGCGAACTGCCGACGAGCTCGCCCGTCAGAACGCCGTCGACGACGACCGGTGTGGTGCAGAGGAGTTCGTCGACCATGAGGTCTTCCTGGACCGGGATCGCCTGGTACGGCGTCGCCGACGTCGCCATCACCACGCGATGGCCTGCACGCCGATGAGCCTCGACGAGAATGCGAGCCTCGGGGTAGATCATCGGCGCGATGTCGTTGCGGAACAACGCGTATGCCTGTTCCATCAGGTCTGCTTCGCGACGGCCTTCCAATCCCCTGACGGCCTTGCCCATCAGATTGTCGACGGGCGAGCTCTTCATCCGCATCTCGACGACGGCACTCGAGATCTCCCACAGTTCGTGCACGGTGACGTCGAGCGTCTTGAGTCGTTCGAGAAACACCGCTTTCGCGGAGAACCCGTTGATCAAGGTGCCGTCGAGATCGAAGAACGCAGCGGTGTCGGGTCCGGTAGGTGCGTCGGCGATGGCGCGTAGTTGCTCGGCCAGATCGATCATCGAACCTCGTCCCCACTCTCGTCGGACACCGTGTCGTCGGCCATCGGGCCCGGAACGTTCAGCGGGTCGACGTCGTCGAGCATGCGGTGCGCCATGTCGCGGATGACGCGTGCCTTGCGTGCCCACTCGTTGATCTCGCGTGCGAAATCTCGTCGACGCTGCGCAAGGTTCTCCCCGCCGGGGTCGACGAGCTTACGGTTGTCGGCCAATTGCAGTGCGGTGTCGAACAATTCGCCCGAGATGGCCTCGCTGTGATCGAGTTGCTGTCGCAGTCGCCTGGCCTGAGCGGCACCGAGGCACTGCGCAATGAACGACGGCTTGTCGAGTTCGGCGTCCACCGGGAGGAGCAGGAGTTGGTCGGCGACGACCTGGTACGCCTCGAGAATGGGCTGCAGCACGCGGTGCGCGAGGTGTAGATCCTGCATCTCGATCTGGCGCGCCGCATACTCCGGATCGGCGAGATTGTCTCGCCAGTCGGGATCGATCAGCGCGACCTCCGCCTCCAGTCGCTGCCCGAAGTCCTTCTTGTCGCCGAAGAAGAACTCGAACTTCAGCAGATCCCGCAGTTCGAGCGCAGCCTTCCACATCGATTCCGGCGTCGACGCCTCGGTCTGATCTCGGTCGGGAAGCACGACGAGTTCGCCGATGGCACGCATGACGAAGTAGTGAATCGCGTTGTTGCGGAAGAACGCGGCGACGAGATGCTTGTCCTGCGCCAGGTAGAAGACCGGTTCGGGTCCGTCGTCGAAACGCTTCACGACGCCCGCGTTGACCTGGGCGACGACGGCACTACGCACGACGTCGACCTCGCTGATGTCGACGCCTCCAGCCGTCGGGAGGCCTCGTTTCTGCATGTAGCGTGCGAGCGGCGAGATGATCGCCCACATCTCGTGCACGTTGAGCGCACGATCCTCGATGCCCAGCAGCGCCATCGTGACGAGCGCAGCGGGCGTCACCGGAGTCGTGTCGTTGATGGCGTGGGCGACCGTCAGCGCGATCTTCTGGACCGCGACGCGTTTGTCGTCGTTCTCGGCGAGGATCGATCGCACCGAGATGGGTTCGGCGAACGTCAGATACACGTTGCCGCGCAGCTTGCCCTGCGCGCGGATGTACCCGATCAACATGCGGATGCCCTCGGCCTGCTTCTGTGCCCCGTGCGATTCGGCGGCCATCGCGCCGACCTCGTGCAGGCGGTCGTACGTGATGGACGTCGGGACGAGATAGACGTCCTCGGCGTCGCTGCTCTCGAGCGCGTCGACCAGATAGGTCAGCAGACCGAACCGCGGTGGTCGCAGTTTGCCCGTGCGGCTGCGTCCGCCTTCGATGTACCACTCGAGGTTGAAACGTTTGCCGAGCAGGAAGCTCATGTACTGCCGCAGTGTCCACTTGTAGATCTCGTCGGAGAACTTGCGCTGGATGAGTACGACGCCGCTGCGTTTGGCGATGGGTCCGAGCGGCCAGAAGCCGACGTTGATGCCGCCCATCACGTGGTTGAGGGGAAGGCCTTCGGTCAGCAACGCCGGACGCAACACGAGGGGGTCGAGGTACGAGCGGTGGTTCGGCAGAAACACCAACGGATAGTTCTTGTTGAGTTCGCGGACCTTCGCCAGGTCGGTGCGGTCGACGTCGACGCGGTACGCGCGGGAGAAGTAGGCCCCGAGCGTTCCCCACATCTCGACGGCTCGACGGGTTTCCGTGGCCACCATCTCGTGCAGGATCTCGTGCACTCGACGGTTGACGTCGGCGACGCTTTCGCCGACCTCGGCGGCGAGTTCCGCGATGCCGTCGTGAAACTTCTTCTGTTCCGTCATGTCCTCGACGACGAACCGAGGAATCTTGTACTCGGAGCCGATGACGTCGCGTTCGGCCTTGTCGAGTGCCAGCGTGGCCTGCCTGCAGATGAACGACGACAGCGACTTGCCGCCGGTGCGATCGAAGCGAGTCTCGAGTTCGGTGAGTGTTGCCGGAGCACCGATCAGCACCTCGGAACGGTCGGGGTCGTCGCCCTGCACCCAGCGTTGCCACACCCGCGTGGGCTTGGAGTTGCCGCGCGGCGCGAACATTCGACGCAGCAGCCCGTTGCGCTTCTTCTCCGTGAGCGTGACGCGCAACGGAACGAGAAGAGGATCGTCGCCGACGGTGCGAACCGTCTCGACGATCTGATGTGCGCTCTCTCCGAACAGAACTATCGACGGCGGCCGCGTCTCGCCGTCCGGAGTGGTCGAATCGATCCACTGATTCAAAGCCTGGACCTCGAGGGTCGATGCCGCGTCGAGAAGATAGACCGGCTGGCCCTCGTACGTTTTGCTCTGCGCGCCGGCATCGACGTGATACATCGAAATCCCTCCCGTTCCGCACCCCGTAAACAGGTACGCCGTCAGGTTACGCGTGACGCGGCCCACACGAAGGAGGTTCGTCGTTGATGCCGACGTGCGGCGAGTATGGGACAGTATTCGCAAACACTTTCGAGAGAGGTTCGCCCGATGCCACCGCGTAGACGTTCGACCGCGAACGAGTCCCTGACGCCCGAGAACCTCGAAACGCTGGCGAATGCGCTCGCCGCAGGCAAGCGGGCGACGGTGTATCTCATCGAGGCGACGCCGAGTCTCGGGCTGCCGGAAGGTACGTCGGCACGCGTGGTGTCGATCGCGGGCAACACCGTCACGATCAGTCCCAAGGGTGTCAACGACGAACTTCCGTTCGAGGCCGACGAACTCCGCATGACGCGCAACCCACCCGGCGGTGCTCCCAAGCCTGCTGCGCCCGCAGCGCCGAAGCCCGAGATCGCCGAATGGATCGAGCCCGCGACCGAACCCAAACCCAAGCCTGCAGCGAAGCCGGCGGCGCCGAAGCCGGCCACGCCGAAGCCGGCCGAGGTCTCCAAGCCCGCCGCGTCACCCAAACCCGCCGCGCAGTCCGCGCGGAAGGGGAAGAAGGGACCGGACAGCGTCAGCGTCACCATTCATGCAGGCGCCGACAACGACTGGTCCGTGACGGTCACGCATGGAGCGCGCAGGCCGGGCAAGGCGCAGCCGGTGTCGCCCGAGTCGGTCTCGCGCGCCGTTCGGGAGCTGGGTGACGACAGCGCTGTCCAGGCCGTCGAGGCCGTCATTTCCCATGCCAGGGAGGAAGCTGCGCAGCGAGTGGCCGAGCTGAGTCGTCAGCTGGAGGAAGCGCAGTCGATGCTCGCAGCCCTCGAAAGCGGCACACAGTAGAAGGCGCCGAACCGAACGAACCGGACGAATCGCTGCTCCGCGCCGGATAACGAGACGGACACCGATGCCCTAGTCGTGACGAGAACGTTGACCGACATGGTCGTCCCGAGGTCGCAGTTATTGCTAGGGTTCTGCGGACACCGCTGGAGAGGGAATTCATGTTGAAGAAGTTCATGCTCGTCGCCGTGGCCGCCGCAGCCGTCGCGGCAAGCGTCGGCGTCGGGACCGCATCTGCTGCAGCCCCGGCGGTCCTCGGAGGTGGATCCGGGATCATCGTCGACAGCGCCGCAGAGTGCACTCTGACGACCATCGGCAATGATTCGTCGGGTCGTCTCGTCGGCCTCACGGCAGGTCACTGCGGCAACGCAGGCGCGACCATCGTCCCCGAGTACGACCCGAGCGCAGGAGTCGTCGGACGCATCGCCTTCTCCAACCCGGAGTACGACTTCGCGGTCATCGAGTTCGACCGTTCGAAGGTCATCCCGACCAACCACGTCGGCAACGTGACCATCACACAGGTCGGTCCGCCCGCGCTGTTCCCGAACATCGTGTGCAAGGAAGGCCGCACCACCGGTAACACGTGCGGTATCGCCTACGGCGACATCCTGCAGTCGCAGGAAACCTGGTCGCAGCTGTGCGTCGTCGAAGGTGACTCGGGTAGCCCGGTCGTCGTCGGCACCACGCTCGTCGGAATGGTCAACGCATACCTGGGTGTTGCGTGCTTCGGCCCGCAGGTCGGTACCAACATCGATGCGATCCTGCGCCAGATCAACGCAGGCAACGCAGTGGGAGCCGGATTCGTCCCGATCCCGTAGCGGGTCTTTCGGCCGAAGGGGCCGTCGTGTTGGTACTCCAACGCGGCGGCCCCTTCGTCGTTGGTGGGCGGTTGTCGTGGGTGGGGCGGTGTCGTTGGTGGTTAAGTGTCGTTGTTTGTGATCGGTGACAAGAACGGGGCGTGAAATCCGCTGCGGCAGTGAGATGTAACCGCCCACTGTAATGGCCACCACACCGATTTGCACGCGTCGACGCGCCCTCCATAGGCTTCGTGCCTCTGAGCTTTCGGTGCTTCTGGGCTTTCGGTGCTTCTGGGGGGAAGACATGACTTTGCTTGCGATGACGCCTGTCCACGAGATGGAGAAGCCGTACGCCGGACGGTGGGCAGCGCTGGGCGTGTTGTGCCTGAGCCTGCTGGTCGTCGTCATGGCGAACACGTCCCTCCTCGTCGCGGCTCCGGCGATGACGGTGGATCTCGACCTCAGCAGTGCGGACCTCCAGTGGGTCATCGACGGATACACCGTCCCGTACGCGGCACTGATGCTGCTGTTCGGTGTGATCGGAGATCGGTACAGCCGACGCGGCGCACTGCTCATCGGGTTGATGATGTTCACCGCCGGATCGCTCGCGGGCGCATTGACGGAGGCGACGGCAGGTGTCGTACTCGCCCGCATCGTCATGGGCGTCGCTGCCGCCGTGGTCATGCCTGCCACGCTGTCGCTTCTGGTGGCCACGTTCCCGAAGCACGAGCGGGCGACGGCCGTGACCATCTGGGCGGCGACGTCGGGATTGGCGATCGCGATGGGTCCGTTGCTCGCCGGATGGCTCCTCGAAAGCTATTGGTGGGGTTCGAGTTTCCTGCTCAACGTGCCGATCACGGTCTTCGCGATCATCGCGGCCGTCCTCGTCGTTCCGCCGTCACGTGCCGCGGACACCGGTCGGATCGACTGGCTCGGCGGTGTCCTGTCGGTGCTCACCGTGTCGGCGACCGTCTACTCGATCATCGAGGGATTGCACTTCGGATGGAGCGTCGGGCCGGTCTATTTCGCCGTGATCGGCGTTCTCGGAGCGGCGGCGTTCGTCGCGTGGGAACTGCGACACCCAAACCCGCTGCTCGATGTCCGCGCGTTTCGCTCCCGCGTGCTCTCCGGCTCCGTCCTCGCGGTCCTGCTGTTCTTTCTCGTCACCTTCGGCGCGATCTACTATGTCGCACAACATCTTCAGTTCGTACTCGGCTTCGGGCCCGTGTCGACGGGAATTCACCTGCTCCCGCTTGCCCTCGCGGTGTTCGTGGGATCCGGTATCACCCGGTTGCTGACGCCCCGGCTCGGCATGAAGTACACCGTGACGGCAGGGATGGTGCTCGGCACTGTCGCCGTCTGCACGATGATCGGACTACGTTCCGACGCAACGTATGTCGACTTCCTCCCGGCGCTGACGATTCTCGGCCTCGCGATCGGGCTCAGCGTGTCCCCGTGCACGGACGCGATCATGGCGCAGTTTCCCGACGGTAAGCTCGGCGTTGCGGGCGGACTCAACGACACGGCACTGGAACTCGGGGGTTCGCTCGGAATCGCGATCCTCGGTTCGGTTCTGGCGACGACCTACCGCGATGGCGTCGTCGATTTCCTCGCGGACTTTCCTGGCCGCACGCCGAGCGGTGAGCCGACGGCACAGGCGGCCCAGGCGGTCGAGGTGTCAAGCGATTCGGTGGCCGGTGCCGTCATCGTCGCAGATATGTTGCGGGACAACCCATTTCTTACCGGTTACGCAGATTCGCTGGAGGACACCGCGGTCGAGGCCTATGCTGCCGCCGTCAGCCACACATCGGTGATCGCGACGGTGGTGTTCGGAGTCGGCGCAGTGCTGGTGGCAATCCTTCTACCGGCGCCGCGGAAGCGTCGGGTCGTGACGGTGACGCCGATCGTCGACGAGGGAGTCGCTCACGAGATCGCCGAGTTGGAGGAGATGCTGGGGCAACCGTCGGCACCGAGCCCGTCCGTGGCGGAATCGCTTGTCGACGACGAACTCTCACGCCCGAGCATCTACCAGCTCGCGGCGAAGGTGTTCGAGCTCGAAGCGGCGGAGAAGACAGAGGCGCGGCTCGCCGACCACAGCGACCGCGTCACTATCCACCAGCTGGCGCTTGCCGACATCGCCCGCAGGAGGCGCGAACTCGCGGAGGAGGAGCTCGACGCGGCACTCGACCTCGCCGAACTCCCCGTCATGCGTCGGGCGCCGAGACCCGTCAGCAGGCCTGGGCAGCTGAACATCTACCAGTACGCCGACTCTCGGCACCGTCACGACACCGAGATCCAGGAGCGGTCGAGCTCGATGTGGGCGATGCCGCTGTAGTTCCCTTTCCGGCATCGATGGCACGCGATAGCCGTTAGACAGTTGCCGCGGTCCATCGATGCAGAACCGCTTCCGGCATCGATGGCACGCGGTAACCGTTAGACAGTTGCCGCGGTCCATCGATGCCGACGAGCGGGAGCCGATGCCGACGAGCGGGAGCCCGCTAGATCAGCACAGCCCCGTTCGACGCCGAGCCCACGAGCTTGGAGTACTTCGCCAACACTCCTCGCGTGTAGCGCGGAGGAAGCGGAGCCCAACCCTGTTTGCGCGCTTCGAGTTCCGCGTCGTCGACGAGCACGTCGAGGGTTCCCTCGGCAACGTCGAGGCGGATTCGGTCACCGTCGCGAACGAACGCGATAGGCCCGGCGTCGACGGCTTCCGGCGCCACATGTCCGACGCACAGTCCCGTCGTTCCGCCGGAGAATCGGCCGTCGGTGAGAAGCAGGACATCCTTGCCCAGTCCGGCTCCCTTGATCGCGCCGGTGATGGCGAGCATCTCGCGCATACCGGGGCCGCCCTTGGGGCCTTCGTAGCGGATGACCACGACATCGCCCGCGGAGATGGTGCCGTCGGCGAGCGCGTCCATCGCGGCGCGTTCGCGCTCGAAAACCCGTGCGGTGCCGGTGAACACGTCGGAGTCGAACCCGGCCGACTTGACGACGGCTCCGCCGGGGGCGAGCGAACCCTTCAAGATGGTGATGCCGCCGGTCGGATGGATAGGTTCGTTCATGGCGCGCAACACCTTTCCGTCCGGGTCCGGCGGCGCGATGTGAGCGAGGTTCTCCGCGACGGTCTTTCCGGTGACGGTCAGGCAATCACCGTGCATCAGCCCCGCGTCGAGCAGCGCCTTCATGACGACGGGCACTCCGCCGATGGCGTCGACGTCGGTCATGACGTGCTTGCCGAACGGTTTGACGTCCGCGAGGTGCGGGACACGGGAGCCGACGCGGGTGAAGTCGTCGAGGCTCAGTTCGACCTCTGCTTCGTGAGCGATCGCGAGCAGGTGCAGCACCGCGTTGGTCGACCCGCCGAACGCCATGACGACCGCGATGGCGTTCTCGAATGCTTCCTTCGTCAAAATGTCTCGCGCCGTGATGCCGCGTCGGAGCAGTTCGACGACGGCCTCGCCGCTCGCGTGCGCGAACTGGTCACGTCGACGATCGGGTGCAGGAGGAGATGCGCTGCCGGGCAACGACATTCCGAGCGCTTCGGCCGCGCTGGCCATCGTGTTGGCGGTGTACATGCCGCCGCACGCGCCCTCGCCGGGGCAGATGGCGCGTTCGATCGTGTCGACGTCGGCGCGGGACATCAGGCCGCGCGAGCAAGCACCGACGGCTTCGAAGGCGTCGATGATCGTCACCTGGTGTTCGCTGCCGTCGGACAGGGTCGCGAAACCGGGCAGCGTGGATCCCGCGTACAGGAACACGCTCGCGAGGTCCAAACGAGCTGCGGCCATCAGCATTCCGGGCAGCGACTTGTCACACCCGGCGAGTAGAACCGAACCGTCGAGCCGTTCGGCGCTCATGACGGTCTCGACGCTGTCGGCGATCACCTCACGTGAGACAAGGGAGAAATGCATGCCCTCGTGGCCCATCGAGATGCCGTCGGACACCGAGATCGTGCCGAATTCCAGCGGGTACCCACCCGCCGCGTGCACGCCCTCCTTGACTGCTTTCGCGAGTCGTTCCAGCGACAGATTGCACGGGGTGATCTCGTTCCACGACGAGGCGACGCCGATCTGCGACTTGGTCCAGTCGTCGTCGCCCATTCCGACGGCGCGCAGCATGCCGCGGGCCGCGGTCTTCTCGAGGCCGTCGGTGACATCGCGGCTGCGCGGCTTGACGTCCGGTGACTCGTTCTCGGTCGACATGACTCTCCTGACCTATCGCGGATGGGCTGTATCCAGTCTTGACCCTAACGGTGTTCCGACGGGCTCACGGCCGGTGACGACATATCGCACCGCGCGTGGCATTCCATGGACTCGGGATCCGACCTGCGTTCGCCGCGGATCATGACGGCTGCAATCGCGGCACCGACGACGAGCAGGACCGCGCAGATGACCATCGCGGTGTGGAATCCGTTCGAGAACAGTGCCGGGTCGTCGTCGTCGACACCCGATATCCCCGCGAGACCGGGGAGCGCCGCGACGGCCAGCAGTTGGCTCGTCCGGGCGACGGCGTTGTTGACGCCGGACGCGATACCGGCACGGTCGGTCGAGACCGCGCCCAGCACTGCCCCGGTCAGCGGCGCGACGAGGAAGGACAGGCCGAGACCGAACACGACGACGGCAGGCAGGACGTCGAGGACGTACGACGCACCGGGCGAGATTCGCAGCATCAGCAGAAGCCCCGCGGCGGCAACGAGCGGACCGATCGTCATCGGGATGCGCGGGCCGATCCGCTGCGCGATGCGCCCGGTCCTCGCGGACAGCAACAACATCAGCACGGTGATCGGCAGTGTCGCGACGCCTGCCGCGATGGGCGAGTAACCCAGTGCCAACTGAAGTTGCAGCACGAGCAGGAAGAAGACACCGCCGAGCGCCGCGTAGACGGCGAGCGTCACGAGATTCGCGGCCAGGAACACGCGCGACGAGAAGAGCGACGGCGGCACGAGAGGGTTCCGCGATCTGGCCTCGACGACGAAGAACGCGGCGACCCCCACGACACCGAACCCGACGACGATCCACTCCGATGCGATGAACCCGTACGTCAGCAGCCCGAGCGCGACGGCCACCACCGCGGCCCCGAGGAGATCGAGACGGCCCTCGGCGTTCCGATCTCGGCTTTCCGGAACATGTTTCACGGCGACCCACACGACGGCGATCGCCAGCGGGATGTTGAGCAGGAACACCGATCGCCATCCCGCGACCTCGACGAGCCAGCCGCCCAGCAACGGCCCGATCGCCGACGCCACCCCACCGAGTCCGGACCACGCGCCGATGGCAGCGCCGCGATCGTCGGAGTCGATGGAC
Organism: Rhodococcus sp. BP-261; assembly: GCF_019835205.1. Taxonomy (NCBI): domain Bacteria; kingdom Bacillati; phylum Actinomycetota; class Actinomycetes; order Mycobacteriales; family Nocardiaceae; genus Rhodococcus; species Rhodococcus sp. BP-261. Next base: position 31,107 of record NZ_JABUCO010000013.1, read on the forward strand.
GCGGAGATCAACGCGAGGCTGCCCGGCGTCAGCAGCGCCGCACCGACACCCTGCAGTACACGCGCGGCGACGAGCACTTCGATGCTGGGCGCGAGCCCACACAGGATGGAGGCGATCGCGAACCAGACGGTGCCCCAGACGAACACCCTGCGGCGGCCGAGCCGATCACCGAGCGATCCGCCGAGCAGGATCAGCGACGCGAGCGACAACGTGTAACCACTGACCGTCCACTGCAATCCGGCCACTCCGGATCCGAGATCGCGGCCGATCGCGGGCAGTGCGACATTGACGACGGTGGCGTCGAGCATCGCGAGCGACGAGCCCAGCACCGTGGCAGCGACGATCCAGCGCCCGCGCGCGGACGCAAGCGGTATCGACACTGCGCTGCTCACACCTGGTTACAACTCCTCGACACACACCATGAAGTTGCGATCCGAGTAAGCGTAACCACTGTCCGCCGGGTCGGAGCACTGGTTGACATCGGTGGTGTTCGGCAGAATCTCGACCACGCGCACCGTGTTGCTGCCGGGGCTGGTGCAGTCGGCGCGCAGCGGATCGTCACCGGAGAGCTCCATGCAACCGCCGATGACCCAGTCCACGTCCAGGCACAGCGCGCCCTGCTCGACGCCCCCGTACGTCTCGTAGTAGTACTGATCGGCGTCGGGCGAGCACTGGTCACCGGTCGGCACCTTGGCGATCACCTTGTAGTTGGATTCCCGGCTTCCGCACGTCGCGTTGTCGATCGTCGCGTCGGACATCGTTCCCCCGAGTTCGACGCAGTCGCCGATCTCGACGTCGATGTCGACGTCGCCACCGATGTCCTCACCCTGCTGTCCAGGAGGTGTGCTCGGGCGTTCGGACGTGGTGGACGTCGTCGACGTGGCGATCGCGCCGAGGTCGTCGGCCGGAACGGCACGGGGAGTGACGTCGGAACCGCAGGCGGTGAGAACCAGCAACGCACAGGCGGATGCGGCGAGGGCAGCACCACGAAGCGTTCGGCCGAAGTGAGTCATCGATCGTTCCTAGCTGTGAGTGCTTTCGTTGACGGGCGCAACAAAAATATCCGACCAACCGCCCGAAAGCATCACCGACGTCCAACCCGTCGGTTCGATTCCGTTTGCAGCGACGGTGTCGGAGCGATGGGGCAGTATTGAGATCGTGGACCTACCGGTGGAATGGCCTCTGCAACCGATGCTCGCGAAAGCCGCGAAAGCGGTGCCCCCGCAGCCCGCGGACGGCCCGGCCCAGTGGTCGTACGAGCCGAAGTGGGACGGCTTCCGCGCGATCGTGTTCCGCGACGGGGACGAGGTGATTCTCGGATCGCGCGGCGGCAAGGATCTGGCGCGCTACTTTCCCGAACTGGTGGCCGACATCAAGCGCGAACTTCCCGAACGGATCGTGGTCGACGGGGAGATCGTCGTGCCCCGTGAGATCGACGGCCGCACGCGTCTCGACTGGGACGCGTTGTCCGAGCGGATCCATCCCGCGGAGAGCCGCGTGAACATGTTGGCGGAGAAGACTCCGTCGATGTTCGTCGCGTTCGATCTCCTGGCTCTCGGGTCCGACGACCTGATGAACACACCGTTCGACGAACGCCGCAGGCGCATGCTCGACGCGGCCTCCGGCGGCGACCGATGCCAGGTCACCAGCGCGACCGACGACGCGGCCACCGGGGAGCGATGGCTGGAACAGTTCGAAGGCGCGGGCCTCGACGGTGTCGTCGCGAAGAAGCTCGACGGCGTCTACCTGCCGAACAAGCGCGAGATGATCAAGGTCAAGCATGCGCGGACGGCCGATTGCGCGCTCATCGGATATCGAGTGCACAAGTCCGGCAACGGAATCGGATCGCTGCTTCTCGGCCTGTACGACGGCGACCAACTTCGCATGATCGGAGGGGCGTCGGCGTTCACCGACAAGCGGCGCGTCGAACTGCTCGAAGAACTGCAGCCACTGCGCACCGGCGAGGACCCGAAGTCCGCCGAACCCAACCGGTGGACGTCGAACAAGGACCGCAGCTGGGTGCCGCTGCGTATCGAGCGCGTCGTCGAGGTGGCGTACGACCAGATGGAAGGGGAACGGCTGCGGCACGCGGCACGGTTCCTGCGCTGGCGTCCGGACCGTGAGCCGACGTCGTGCACCTACGACCAACTGGAAGTGCCGGCAAGTTACGACGTCGCGGACGTCATCGCGGGAGGACACTGATGCCGTCGAAGACTCCGCCCGCATACGTGGAGGCCGGTGGACGCGAGGTCCGAGTGTCGAGTCCGGACCGCGTCATCTACGAGGCCACCGAGCGCACTCCCGAGATCACGAAAGTTCAGGTGTGCGAGTACTTCGCGTCCGTCGGTGAACCGCTGATCCGTGCCATCGGAGACCGTCCGACGGCGATGGAACGCTGGCCCGACGGCTATCGGGAGGGCATGCGACTCGCCGTCGGACCGCAGGATCGTGAGGGCGACGGCTTCTATCAGAAGCGACTGCCGAATGGCGCTCCCGACTGGATCGAGACCGTCGGGATCAAGTTTCCCAGCGGCCGGTCCGCGGACGAGCTGTGCCCGCGCGAATCGGCGGCGTTGGTGTGGGCGGCACAGATGGGCACGTTGACGTTTCACCCGTGGCCGGTTCGACGCCCGGAGGTCGACAAGCCCGACGAACTGCGCCTCGACCTCGACCCGCAGCCCGGCACCACGTTCGCCGACGCCCAACGCGTGGCCGAGGTGACCCGCGAGCTTCTCGAGGAACTGGGACTACGCGGCTACCCGAAGACGAGCGGCAACAGAGGAATTCACATCTACGTCCGCATCAGGCCGGACTACACGTTCGAACAGGTGCGGCACGCGGCCATCGGACTCGGACGCGAACTCGAACGCCGCGACGACGGCGTCACGACGAAGTGGTGGAAAGAGGAACGCGGAGAACGTATCTTCCTCGACTTCAACCAGAACAACCGCGACCGCACCATCGCGAGTGCGTGGAGCCTTCGGGCCAAGTCGGGGGCGCCCGTCAGCACGCCGATGACGTGGGAGCACCTGAAGTCCGTCACCGATCCCCGCGACTACAACATCGTCACCGTGCGCGACTACCTGGCCGACGGGGATCCGTGGGAGGACATGGACGGCGAGTCCTACTCGCTGGAACCGCTTCTGCACCTGTGGGAGACGTTGCCCGGCGGAGAGCTCAACTTTCCGCCGGACTACCCCAAGATGCCCGGCGAACCTCCTCGCGTACAGCCGTCGAAGAAAGTCGCCGAGCATTGGGACGAACAGGGCAATCGCGTCGAGTAGCGGCTAGACCGTCCGCGCCACCTCCAACTCCCGGATGAGCGACGCGGCGTCGTACGGTCCCGTGTGCCGAATCAGATCCTTGTCGCCGATGCCGAGATAGAACGTGGGAGTTCCCTCGACGTCACTGGATTTGGCGTCGAGCTCGTCGTCCTCGACGCGGACCACGTAGTCGCCGGTGCGTAGGTCTTCTTCGAACCGTTCCATGTCGAGCCCGAGTTCTTCGGCGTAGCGGTCGATGTCCTCGGGCAACAGCGCGTCGCTGTTGGTGAACAGTACGTCGGCCATCTCCCAGAACTTTCCCTGCGCCGCAGCCGCTTCGCTCGCTTGAGCGGCGTACCGCGCATGCGGGTGGTAGTCGTCGAGCGGCAGATGGCGGAAGATGTAGCGCACGTCGTCACCGAAGTGTGCTCGCACTTCCTTGATGCTGCCGGTCGCCTTGCTGCAGAACGGGCATTCGAAGTCGCCGTACTCGACGATGGTCAGCGGTGCATCGACGGGGCCGCGAATGTGATCCCGTTTCGGGTCCACGCCTCGAAGAATCCTGTGTGACATCTCTTTACGCGGCGGGTGGACTCGTTCGTCGATACGGAACAGCAACCACCCCAGAGCGGCGGCGATGACCGACGCCGCCAGGACGCCCACGCGGGCCTCGTCGGCGAGCAGTTCGTCGTCGAGGGCCAGGTCGACGATGAACAGCGAGATCGTGAACCCGATTCCGGACAGCGCGGCGCCGCCCGCGATGTGCGACAACGTGAGTCCCGGTGCGAGGGCGTCGGGACGAATCTTCGAGAAGATCGCTGCGGCACCGGTGATGCCGATGAGCTTTCCGAGGACGAGACCGACGACGATTCCCCACGTCAACGGGGACGTGGCGGCAGCCCGGAGCGTCTCGCCGCTCAGTGGAACGCCTGCGTTGGCCAGCGCGAAGATCGGCACGATGATGAACGCGGTGTACGGCTGGTACAGCCGCATGAGACGTTCGTTGACCGAAACTGCTTGATCCAGGCCGAGTCTCGCGGCCCGCGCGTACTCCGGGTTCGGTGACTGACGGAACGCGCGGGTCAGATCTGCGGCGCGCTCGACCTCGCGTCGACGCGGCGGGTAGACCGGAAGAATCAATGCGATCATGACGCCGGCGAGCGTCGGGTGAACACCCGATTCGTAGAACGCGACCCAGGTGGCGACGGAAACGACGAAATAACTGATGCCGCGCCATACTTGGAGTTTGCGCAGCAGCGCGATCGCTGCGAGTCCGACGAATGCCAGTGCGAGCGCACCGATGTCGAGGTCGTCGGTGTAGAAGAACGCGATGATCGCGAGCGCGCCGACGTCGTCTGCGACGGCGAGCGTCAGCAGGAAGATGCGCAGGCGCGCCGCCTTCTTGGGTCCGACGACGGCGAGCGCGCCGAGAACGAATGCGGTGTCGGTCGAGATGACGACGCCCCACGCGCCTGCCGCTTCGCCGGACGGGTTCAGCAGCAGGAACAACACGGCGGGCACCGCGAGTCCGGCGAGGGCGGCGACGATCGGGATGCTCGCGCGCGAGCGGTCGGTCAGCTCGCCCATCGCGAATTCGCGTTTGACCTCGAGGCCGACCACGAAGAAGAACAGGGCCATCAAGCCGTCGTTGACCCAGTGGGCGAGGTCGAGGGAGATTCCGTGACCGCCGATCGAGATCGACAACTCGGTGTGCCAGAAAGTGTCGTAGGTGTCGCCGAACGGCGAGTTGGCCCACAGCAACGCCAGAAGTGTCGCTGCGAGAAGAAATCCGGCGGCCAAGGTTTCGCTGTTCCTGGCGCCGCGTGATTCGCCGAGCCGCTGAGCGAGCCTGCGAACCGGGGACATCGTCGGTGTCATGTCTGCCATCGGTGACGGTTTCCCCTCGATCGGTTTCGGTTACATGCAGTCCGGGAAAACCCGCGCAGACAACCCAACCGCCGCCACTCCGAATTGCTTCCACATCGGTATCGTGTGCGGGGCTGCCTGCAAGTATTCGTGTATTCGCAGGACAGCATAGATCGGTCGGAGGGTCTTGTTCATGCGTCGGCGCAGCGCCGTCGCGGGGGTCTGTGCGGAACGAAAGTCGGAAAGCATGCGTGATTTGATCTGCCGCAAGTGTGGTCAGAAGCTGTCGTTCGAGAACTCCTTGTGCCTGAGCTGCCAGAGTGCGCTCGGGTTCCACCTGCCGTCGAGAGCGATGCTCGTGCTGCCGGACAAGTCGGAGGACGGTGCAGCGGAAGTCGACGTCGACGGCACTACGTGGCGAGTCTGCGCCAACCTCGACACCGCTCGGTGCAACTGGCTCGTCGACACCTCCGAGGGCGAGGAGCTGTGTGTCTCGTGCAGGCTCACGCGGACACGGCCTGCCGACGACGACCTCGACGCGATGGTCGCGTACGCCGACGCCGAGACGAACAAGCGTCGCGTCGTTCTCGAACTGACCGAGCTCGGTCTACCGATCATCGGCCGTGACTCCGACCCCGAGACCGGACTTGCCTTCGATCTGTTGTCCAGCGCCGACCAGCAGGTGATGACGGGTCACGCCAACGGACTGATCACCCTCGACCTCGCCGAGGGCGACGACGTCCACCGCGAGCAGCTTCGCGTGTCGATGGCGGAACCGTATCGAACCCTCGTCGGTCACTTTCGACACGAGATCGGCCACTTCTACCAGATGGTGTTGGTCGGGACGGGTGAGCATCGCGCACGGTTCGAGGAACTGTTCGGCGACCCCGACACCGACTACCAGGCTGCGCTCGACCGGCATTACAGCGAGGGCGCGCCCGAGAACTGGGAAGACGACTACGTCTCGTCGTACGCGACGATGCATCCGGCCGAGGACTGGGCCGAAACGTTCGCGCACTATCTGCACATCCGCGACACCCTCGACACCGCGGCGGCGTTCGCGATGGCGCCCGCGGGATCGACGCTGGACAGCGCGCTGCCGGGCGACATCGGGTTCGAGCAGATCATCGAGTGGTGGCTCCCGCTGTCCTGGGCGCTCAACCAGATCAACCGGTCGATGGGCCACCAGGATCTGTACCCGTTCGTGCTGCCGCCCGCGGTCATGGAGAAGATGCGGTTCGTGCACCTGCTGATCGCACCGAACGTGGTGTAGCGGCGTCAGACGAGGCCTTCGGCGCGAGCGATCGACGAGGGCCTCGTCTCCGAGGGCTGTGTCTCCGTGGGCTGCCACGCGGTGAAGACTTCGAGGACGAAATCCTCGTCGACGTACCCGCCGAGACGCGAGAGTCCGACGGTGTCCGCGACGGCGTCGTGCACCTGGTCCCCGGTGAGCGGGTAGTCCGCCACAGGATGACGCCAATGCACGGCGACGAGCGTTCCGCCCGGTTCGAGGTGCCGGACGCACTCGTCGAGTGCGCGTCGTAGATCGGTCTCGTCGAGGTAGTAGCCCACCTCGCTGAGCACAATCAGGTCGAACCCCGTGCCGACGCTCTCCCAGCTGTCGGCCAGCGACCATGTCACGAACTGCACGTGCGGTGACGCGACGCGTGCCCTGGCCGTCCGAATCGGTGGATCGACGACGTCGGTGGACACCAGAACGTCGCACCTCGCGGCCAACCGTTCGGTGAGCACACCGACGGAGCATCCCGGTTCGAGGGCGCGGCGATAGCGCTGACGCGGTAACGACGCCATCGTGATCGTGTACTTGCGATCCTCGTACCAGCTCGAGCCGAGACCGAACGGGTCCTCGCCTTCGGCGTACACGCCGTCGAAGTAGGCCGGTGGCACGCTCACAGGAAGATCACCTCGTACGGTCGCAGAAGTCGGTCGAGTACGTGCGGTGGCAGCACCGCTCGATCGGCGGGGTGCTCCGAGAGCGGTGCGATCTGCGTCCGAAACTCCTGCACCGCAGCTTTTTTCGCGGCAAGAACGTGCGGCTCGAGAGCGACGGCGTGAGCTCGATCCCACGGCACGTCGGGATGGTCGGGACGAGCCCAGTGCCACATCCATACCGGATACTCGATGACGCGTACTCCGGTGCGCGACGCGGCCGTCAGGCAGGCTCGGGCGGTGGCCTCGTGGTCGGGATGGCGGTCCCCTCGCCACGTCGTGAGGCACCAACTTTCTGGTGTGAGGACGCGGGCCACTGCCTCTGCGACGTCGTTCTCGTGCGCGGCGACGTCGCCGTCCGGGATACCGAGGCGGATCGGTTCGACGTCGACACCCAGCTGCGTCAGCGCTCGACGCGACTCCTCGGGCCGTTCGGCGATCAGGTGTTCCCTCGTCACGGTGGGAGAACCCTCGTGCGAGCCGCCGCCGTCGGTGACCGCCACGATGCGTACGTCGATGCCTGCCGCCGACGCGGTGGACACGAGTCCGCCGACGCCGAGAATCTCGTCGTCGGGATGCGGTGCGACGACGACCATGTCGCGGCACCCCGCGAGATCCGCAGCCGGGTACGTGTGTTGCCATGCGCGCCAGACGGATTCGGGTGTGCCGGCTTCCGAACCGTCGAACGACTCCTCTACCACGGACTCTTCTCCTCGGCGACGTCCTCACCCAACGCGGCGAGGTCTCTCTCCGCGTGCGACTGGCGAAGGTAGACGGTCAGATCCGCCACGCGGCGTGCGTGCGCGGCGTCGATGCACAACGGTCCTGCGCCGAGCGCGCGGCCGACCCGATCGATGCAATCGGAGGCGGCGTTCTCCACGACCGCACGAACTGTCCTGGCGCGTAGCCTGCCTCGGCCGTCGTAGTCGAACGGGTCCGAATCGATCTCGGCTGCAGCAACTTTCAGAGTGCTCGATGCGGCGCTCAGTCCCGCGGCGACGGCACCCAGATGGGCCGCGGCATGGGCGTCGGCACCTGATCGGACCGCGGCGTGCAGGGTGTCGGCGACGCCGCAGGCGCTGCCGAACCAACAGGCGGCGACACCGATCGCGCCGTGCCAGAACCCGGGCCGTTCGAGATAGGCGCCCGGTTCACCCACGGGGTGTGCACGGGCGCCGTCGAATCGAACATGGCCGGAGTCGCTGTCCGCCATACCCACTGCGTGCCACGAATCCGGAATCGGCGAGCACGCAGGCTGAGTGAGATCGACGGCGAACAGCCTGCGTCGATCGCCGACGCGCGCCGTCACCAGGGCGTCGGTGCACAGGTGCGCTCCCGAGCACCACGGCTTGACCCCGGTCAGTGTCCACCCGTCCGACGTCTCGTCGGCCCCCAGAACCGGCGACGGTGGCTCGGCTGCCCAGACACCCCAGATCTGTTCGCGGCGCGGTTGCGGCCCGCCCAGCTCGGCGAGGATCGCGAGCGCGTCCGCATGAGCCTCGGCGAACCGTCCGAGCACGGTATCTTCGCGGCTCAGCGCCGCCAGCCGATCCCACCGCTCTTCGGTGCGCCCCGAGCCGGGGAGGGGAAGAGGGGCGTCGAAGAATTCTCGAAGGCGGTCGATCATCGCGGGACCGCCGCGTCGAGCGAACGAAGATGTGCCGCAAACCCGTCGGGAGCGCGCCCGAACAGCCGGTTCGACGTGGACACCGGTGAATCGCACGCGTACAGCACCGGAATCCCGGCCTGCTCCAGCCGTCGAACCAGGTCGACGTCCTCGTCGGTGCGCAGCGGCCCGAAGCCGCCGACGCGTCGGTACACATCGGCACGGACACCGAGGTTCGCGCCGTGCACGTGGCGGTGGCCTGCATGCTCGCGGTATCCGGACCGGTAGGCAGCGGCCACCGCGGCAGGCAGTCCGTCGAGGTCGACGCGGACCGTTCCGGCGACGGCCCCGGCTCCGCGCCGGGCATGGGCGATTTGTGACGCCAACCAATCGGGCCGAGTCACGCTGTCGGCATCGGTCGTCGCGAACCACGTGTCCGGCGACGCAGCTCGACCGTGGAAGCCGGCCGCGCGCGCGACACCGACATTGCATGCCGAGACGGACCTCACCGATCGGTCGCCCGACCCGTCCGCCCAGCGACGCGCGATCGACTCGGACCCGTCGGAACACGAATCCAGCACGACGACCGTGAATACGTCGAGGTCGGGGACCTGGGCCCGGCCGTCGGCGAGCGCGTCCAGACACGCCGGCAGTAGTTCTTCTTCGTCGTGAACCGGTACTACCACGACAACTCGGCGAATATCCGTCGAAGAATCGATCAATGCCATCCCTGTTCTGCGATGGAGCTCCGCCGGCTGCTCGACGGTTCGTACTTCTTCTGTCCGTAGACCCGGTATCTCATCCCCAGTAGTGGCAGAATCCAAACGCAAGGGACAACCGATGAGCAGCGGAAGGTTTGTCGTGGTGGGGATCGTCGGGGAATTCAAGCGGATGGCCGCGATGGCGGGTCCAGTTGCGGTGCTCGGAATCGCCGCGGCACTGCTGACGCCCGGTACCGCGTCGGCGACGGATCTCGTCTGTACACCGGGTGCACAGAGCACGGCGCTCGAGGGGAAGTCGGCGTGCGGAGTGCAGACCGACGGCACGTCGAACGCCTACGCCCGCGCACTCGACGGCGTCGCGTTCGCGCGCGCCGAACTCGGAGGCGCAGCCCTCGGACTGGCAGGCGGCGGTGGCGTCGCCGCAGCGGAAACCAAGTCGGGGACCGTCGCCGCGGTGTCGACCGGCGCCGATTCGGTGTCCATCGTCTCCCCCGACACGGGCGCTCTGGCCCTCGCCGTGTCGCTCGACCGTGGTCAGACTTTCGTCGGGACCGCAGACGAAGGGGTGCAGTGCCACGCGGGCGCAGGCCTTGCCGTCAACGTCACCACCGGACAGGTGTGCCTGTCCGACGGAGTTCGTTCCTGGAGTTCTGTCGTCGCTCTGCCCTAGTGGGAGGTAGGTGTTACCGATGTCAACACAGTTGCCGAACAACGAGGACGCTCTGCTACGTATTGCCAAGGATCTGTGGTGGGCCGTCCTGCTCCGCGGCATCCTGGCGATTGCGTTCGGCATCGTCGCGCTCGTGTGGCCCGTCGTCACCGTCTGGGCGATCGTCGTCGTCTTCGGTGTCTACGCCGTCGTCGACGGCATCTCCGCCATCGTCAGATCGATCCGAGCACGCAAGGTGCAGTCCGGCTGGGTGTGGTGGTTGCTCGGCGGAATCGTGTCGTTGGGTGCCGGAATCGTCGCATTCGTCTGGCCCGAGATAACGGCACTCGCCGCGGTATTCGTCATCGGAATTTGGGCGATAGTGGGCGGAATTCTCGAAATTGCGGGCTCGTTCCGGCTTCGTTCCCTGGAGGGCGCGACGCACTGGATGATGCTCCTCGTCGCAGGCGTCATCGAGGTGCTGTTCGGCCTCGTTCTGGTGTTCTTCCCGGTCAGCGGCATTCTCACGGTGGTGTGGCTCGTCGGTGTATTCGCGATCGTGTTCGGACTTCTGTTCGTCGTCTCGGCATTCCAGATTCGATCGGCCGCGAAGAAAGCAGGCCTCACCTCGGCCTGAGGAACCGATTAGCAATTCACTGCCTGGTGTGTGTTAATGGCAGTTGGTTCGCATGCCTTGTGGTCTCACTGGGCCGTATGCACGAGAAGAATGGAACTGACAGCCGATCATGAAGTCTTTCGTCTCGCGGATCGCACTGGTTGCGGTCGCCGCGTCCGCTGCCGTCGCACTCGCAGGACCCGCTCAGGCCGCTCCTCTGTGGCCCGGCGGCCCGGAAGTACCCGGCTTCCCCGGCTCGTCCGATCCGGCCCTCCCCGCACCCGAAATCCTGCCGCAACAGCTCGCACCCGCGAACTTCGCGGACCCGTCGATCACGCCCAACTCGGGTGAGGTCGTCGGCGTCGCGCAGCCGATCGCGATCCGGTTCGACGAGGCCATCGGAGACCGTGCCGCAGCCGAGCGCGCCATCCGCGTCACCACGTCGCCGTCGGTCGACGGCCACTTCTACTGGATCAACGACACCCAGGTTCGCTGGCTCCCGAACGAGTTCTATCCGGCGCACACGTCGGTGACCGTCGAAGCCGGTGGCGCTCGCGCCGATTTCTCGACCGGCGACTCGGTCATCACCACCGCGGACGACGCCACCAAGACCATCACGGTCACGCGCAACGGTGAGGTCGTGCGCACGATGCCGACGTCGATGGGCAAGCCGGGGCACGAAACCCCGAACGGCACCTACATCGTCGGCGAGAAGTTCCGCGACATGTACATGGATTCGTCGACGTACGGCGTCCCCGTCGACTCGCCGGAGGGGTACCGCACCTACGTCGAGTACGCGACGCGTATCTCCTACAGCGGCATCTTCGTTCACGCTGCGCCGTGGTCGGAATGGGCTCAGGGATCCGAGGACACCAGCCACGGATGCCTCAACGTCAGCACCGAGGACGGCCAGTGGTTCTTCGAGAACTCGCAGAAGGGTGACCCGGTCGTCGTCGTGAACACTTCGGGTGGAACCCTCAGCGGCGCCGACGGTCTGGGCGACTGGAACCGGTAAGCGGCTCCGCCGTACGTGCGCGCGAATGTGTAGTGCCTACGGGTCATTCCGCAGGCTCCACTCCCGCTGGCTGTACATTCGCGCGCACGACCGAGGTTTTGGTTTCAACGTTCAACTGAATTGGGGTCTCGTTCACCTACCGTTCGCGGTAGGTGAGCACAGTCCCCGCAGTGAGTACAACAACGGAACGAGTGCTGCCCACAGCACGCCGAAAGAGCTTTTTCGGCAGGCCGTGGAGTGATTACGCACTCTTCCTGATCCTCCTCGGACCCAACCTCGTGTTGCTGGCCGTGTTCACCTACCGGCCCCTCGTCGAGAATTTCCAGTTCTCGTTCTACGACTGGAACTTGTCCTCTCCCACATCGACTTTCATCGGTTTCGAGAACTACCGTGAGTGGTTCTCGCGTGACGACACGTGGACCATCGTGTCCAACACCGTCGTCTTCACGGTCGCGGCCGTCGTCGGAAGTCTCGTGCTCGGGCTCGTTCTCGCGATGCTGCTGGACCGAAAGTTGCGGGGCCGCAACTTCGTCCGGTCCGCCGTGTTCGCGCCGTTCGTCATCTCCGGCGCCGCCATCGGTATCGCCTTCCAGTTCGTGTTCGACCCTAACTTCGGCCTCGTGCAGGACCTGTTGCAGCGCATAGGGTTCTCGTCTCCCGACTTCTACCAGGATCCCACGTGGGCGCTGTTCATGGTGACGGTGACCTACCTGTGGAAGAACCTCGGCTACACGTTCGTCATCTACCTCGCTGCGCTGCAGGGCACCCGCAAGGAGTTGATGGAGGCGGCCGAAATCGATCGGGCGTCGAAGTGGACGACGTTCCGCAAAGTGCTTCTGCCGCAACTGCGTCCGACGACGTTCTTCCTGTCCATCACCGTGCTGCTCAACTCGTTGCAGGTCTTCGACATCATCAACGTCATGACCCGCGGTGGCCCCCTCGGAAACGGCACCACCACGATGGTCTTTCAGGTGTACGAGGAAACCTTCCGTAACTTCCGAGCCGGCTACGGCGCGACGGTGGCGACGATCATGTTCGTCATCCTGCTGATCATCACGCTCGTGCAGGTACGCATCATGGATCGGGACGACCAGCGATGACCATCACCCTGAAGAAAGACGTCACCGAGCCGACGCGCCGAGCTCCGCGAGATCCGCAGCGTCAGCGCAGCCTGTCGACGGTGCTCGGATACATCGCAATGGTGTTGGTGCTGCTCATGATCGGGCTGCCGCTGTTCTGGATCCTGATCACGTCGTTCAAGGAACGCGGTGACATCTACGTCCAGCCGGTCACGTGGTGGCCGAGTTCGTTCCGCCCCGAGAACTACAGCGAGGCGACGACGGAGGTGCCGTTCTTCACGTACCTGCGCAACTCGCTGATCATCACCACTGCGATCGCGTCGATCAAGTTCGTGCTCGGTGTGCTCAGCGCCTACGGTCTGGTGTTCCTGCGGTTCCCCGGCAAGAACATCGTCTTCCTCGTCATCATCGCAGCGCTGATGGTGCCCAACCAGATCACCGTGATCTCGAACTATTCGTTGATCTCGGAACTCGGGTGGCGAAATACGTTCCAGGGCATCATCATCCCGTTGGCAGGCGTCGCATTCGGTACGTTCCTGATGCGCAATCACTTCCTGTCCCTGCCCGCCGAGATCATCGAGGCTGCCCGCATGGACGGGGCGGGCTCGTTCCGTCTGCTGTTCCGTGTCGTGCTCCCACTGTCGGGACCGACGATGGTGGCCTTCGCGATCATCACCATCGTGAACGAATGGAACGAATACCTCTGGCCGTTCCTGATGTCCGACGACTCGTCCGTCGCACCGCTTCCGGTCGGCCTCACGCTGTTGCAGAACAGCGAGGGCTACACCAACTGGGGCGCGGTCATGGCGGCGACGGTCTTGACCATCCTTCCCATCCTCGTCGTCTTCCTCGCCCTGCAACGCCACATGATCAAGGGCCTCACCTCCGGTGCGGTCAAAGGCTGATCCGCTTCATTCACCAAGAGAGAGAACAGTTATGGCCAACATCAACCGCCGCGGATTCCTCACGCTCACCGGCGCAGCGGCAGCGGCTGCTGCACTCGCAGCCTGCAGCAGCCCCGGTACCAGTTCCGGCTCCGAGGCTTCCGGTGGCGACGCGAGCACCATCAACTTCTGGTCGAGCCACCCCGGTAAGTCGCAGGAATTCGAGAAGGAACTGATCTCGCGCTTCCAGGCCGAGAATCCTGGCTTGACGGTCAACCTGATCGACGGCGGCAAGAACTACGAAGAGGTCGCGCAGAAGTTCAACGCCTCGCTCTCCGGTAACGACGTTCCCGACGTCGTCGTCCTGTCCGACGTCTGGTGGTTCAACTTCGCGCTCACCGGCGCCATCGAGCCGCTCGACAAGCACTTCGATGCTGCAGGCGTCGACTCCAGCGACTACGTCGATTCGCTTCTCGCGGACTACGACTGGAACGGCAACCACTGGGCGCTTCCGTACGCTCGCTCGACCCCGCTCTTCTATTACAACAAGCAGGTCTGGGCGCAGGCAGGCCTTCCCGATCGCGGACCGGCCACGTGGCAGGAGTTCGACGAGTGGGGCCCGCGCATCCAGGCCGTCGTCGGAAACGGCAAGCTCGCCCACGGCTGGGGTAACGCGGTGGACTACCTCGGATGGACGTTCGAAGGCCCGATCTGGACGTTCGGTGGCGCGTACTCCGACGGCTTCGACCTGAAGTTCGACGACCCCAATACCATTGCGGCCGGCCAGTTCCTGAAGGACATGATCCACACGAAGAAATACGCGAACGTGTCCAACGACATCGCCAACGACTTCGCCGCGGGAATCATCGCGTCGACGATCGCCTCCACCGGCGACCTGTCCGGCGTCACCGCGAATGCGAACTTCGAGTTCGGCACCGCGTTCCTGCCCGCCGCCGACGGACAGCCCGGCTGCCCGACGGGTGGAGCCGGCCTCGCCGTTCCGTCAAAGATCTCGGAGGAGCGCAAGGTCAACGCGCTGAAGTTCATCGAGTTCTTCACCAACGCGTCGAGCACCGCGTACTTCTCGCAGAACACGGGCTACATGCCGGTCCGCAAGTCGGCGCAGCAGGATCCGAGCGAGATCGAGTTCCTCGCCGCGAACCCGAACGCGAAGACGGCCGTCGACCAGCTTGCACGCACGCGTTCGCAGGACTACGCGCGCGTGTTCGTTCCGGGCGGCGACAAGATCATCGGCACCGGCCTCGAGCAGATCGCGCTGCAGAATGCCGACGTCGCAACCACATTCGCCGGCGTCCAGGATCAGCTGCAGCAGATCATCGATCGCCAGATCACGCCGAACCTCCCGGCGTCGTAATGGCAGGCGTCCACTACGCGGGAGTCTCGCACCGGTATCCCGGTGCGGACACCCTTGCCGTCGACACCCTCGAACTCGACATCGCCGACGGGGAATTCATCGTGCTCGTCGGTCCGTCGGGCTGCGGTAAGTCCACCAGTCTCCGGATGCTGGCAGGGCTCGAGTCGGTCGAAAGCGGCCACATCGACATCGGCGGCGTCGACGTGACCTCGCTCGCCCCGCGCGAGCGGGACGTCGCGATGGTGTTCCAGAACTACGCGCTCTACCCGAACATGACCGTTGCGGACAACATGGGCTTCGCGCTGCGTAACGCAGGAATGAGCAAGTCCGACACGGCAGCTCGTGTGCTCGAAGCGGCGAAGATGCTGGAGTTGGAACCACTGCTGAACCGCAAGCCGGGCAAGTTGTCCGGCGGGCAGCGTCAACGCGTCGCGATGGGTCGCGCGATCGTGCGGCAGCCCAAGGTGTTCTGCATGGACGAGCCGCTGTCCAACCTCGACGCGAAGCTTCGGGTGTCGACGCGGGCACAGATCGCCGGTCTGCAGAAACGACTGGGTACGACGACGGTCTACGTCACGCACGATCAGGTCGAGGCCATGACGATGGGTGACCGCGTCGCGGTACTGAAAGCTGGGGTGCTGCAACAGATCGCGTCGCCGCGCGACCTGTACGACAGCCCGGTCAACACGTTCGTCGCCGGATTCATCGGTTCGCCCGGCATGAATCTGATCGACGCACCCGTCGTCGACGGTGCTGCGGTCGTCGGCGATGTGCGAATCCCGGTGCCGCGCACCGCGGAAGCCCGCGTCACCGTCGGAGTCCGACCGGAGAGCTGGAATCTCGTCGGCGAAGGCGTCGGCGCGGTGACGGCGACCGTCGAGCTCATCGAGGAGCTCGGCGCCGAGTCGTTCGTCTACGGTGCACCGCCGCTCGGCGCGGACTGGAACACCCAGTCCGGCCGTGTCGCAGTGCGGGTCGACCGGAAGCTGTCGATCGGTCTGGCCCAGACCGTCCGGCTCGTCCCCAAGCTCGACGAGGTGTTCTTCTTCTCGTCGACTACCGGGCAGCGCCTGTAGCTGCCGGTTGCCCGAGGTCGACGGGCAACGACGCCCAGCCGTGCAGGACTCGGGTGTCACGACGGATTCCCTCACCTGCCGCGTGCAGGTGAGGGAACCTGTCGAACAACGTCTTCAGACCGACCTCCGACTCGGCCTTCGCGAGCGAGGCGCCCAGACAGTAGTGCCGACCGCCCGAGAACGACAGGTGCTTGTTCGCGTTGGCGCGCGTGACGTCGAACCGGTACGGGTCGTCGAACACATCGGGATCCCGGTTGGCGCCCGCGAGTACGAGCACGACGAGGTCGCCCTGCGTCAGCGGAACGCCCTCGATCGTGACGTCGCGCTTGGCCAGACGCGCCGTCAACTGGACCGGCGATTCGAGCCGGAGCATCTCCTCGACCGCACTCGGCCACAGCGACGGATCCCGGTGCAGCAGCGCGAGCTGATCGGGGTGATCCAGCAGCAACCGAACCCCGCTGCCGAGCAGATTGACGGTCGTCTCGAATCCCGCGGCGAGCACGAGCCCCGCCGTCGCCCGGAGTTCTTCGTCGTTCAGGCCGACGCCGTCGTCCTCGGCGCGAATCAGTTGACTCATCAAATCGTCGCCCGGGTTCTGCCGTAGCTCCGCGAGGTGACCGGCGAGCCACGCGTCGAACTGCCGGAGGCCGTCCTCGACGCGGACGAACTGTTCCCAGGTGAGCCCGATGTCGAGACTCGGCGCTGCCATCTCACCGAACTCGAGCACGCGCTGGCGATCGGCGTCGGGTACGCCGAGGATGCTGCTGATCACGGCCACCGGCAGCTGCGAGCAGTACTGGGCGACGATATCGATCTCTCTCGCGCCGTGCGTCAACTCGTCGAGCAACTCGTCCGCCTTCTCCTGCACCATCTCACGCATCCTGGCGACGGCGCGTGGGGTGAAGACCGACGAGACGAGCTTGCGGTACCGCGTGTGCTCGGGCGGTTCCACCGACAGCAGCGACGGCGGCTTCAGCGGATGTAGCGACGACGGCCGGGTCCTGTTCTCGATCCAGCGCAGGGGAGCGGGAAGGTTGGCGCCGAGCTGCGTGACACGGAAGTCGTCGGAACGCAGCAGTTCGTGGACGACACCGTGGTCGACGCTGATGTGGCCGATCCGCGTCTTCACCAGAGGTCCGGTGGCGCGAATCCGTTCGAACACCGGCCGGGGATCGGCGCGGGTCACCGGATCGGCGACCAGCATGGCTTGCGGATCCCCGTGTGCCGCAGCTTTCTTCGCTCCGTAGCGCACCACCCCATGCGCCGCGAGCCAGCGGATTCTTGCCTTCATTTTCCACCCCTCCGTCGGGCTCGTGAGTGCGAATGTATAGCAGGGACTACATTCGCACTCACGAGCGGCGCAGCCGCCTACCAGATCCTGACGCGCTCGTCCGGATCCAAGTACAGCGCATCTCCCGGCTTCACGTCGAACGCTTCGTGAAAACTGTCCAGATTGCGAACGACGCCGTTGCAGCGGAACTCCGGCGGCGAGTGCGGATCGACCGCGAGGCGACGGATCGCCTCCTCGTCGCGCGCCTTGGTCCGCCATACCTGTGACCAGCCGAAGAACACACGCTGCAGACCGGTCAGCCCGTCGAGCACCGGTGCGTCCTTGCCTTCCAATGCGATCTCGTACGCGGTGACGGCGATGGACAGGCCACCGAGGTCGCCGATGTTCTCGCCGATCGTGAACTGACCGTTGACCTTGTGACCCGGCAGAGCCTTCGGCTCGAACTGGTCGTACTGCTCGATCAACGCTGTTGTGCGCTTGCCGAATTCGGTGCGGTCCGAGTCGGTCCACCAGTCGATCAGGTTTCCGTCACCGTCGTACTTGGCGCCCTGATCGTCGAACCCGTGGCCGATCTCGTGTCCGATGACCGCGCCGATCCCGCCGTAATTGGCGGCGTCGTCCGCGTCGGCATCGAAGAACGGTGGCTGCAGAATCGCTGCGGGAAAGACGATTTCGTTCATTCCCGGGTTGTAGTACGCGTTGACGGTCTGCGGCGTCATGAACCACTCGTCGCGATCGACCGGTCCGCCCAACTTGTCCAGGTCTCGCTGGTACTCCGCGACGTAACCGCGACGGTAGTTGCCGACGAGGTCGCTCCCGTCGATCTCCACCGCCGCGTAGTCGCGCCAACGGTCGGGGTAACCGATCTTCGGCGTGAACTTGTCGAGCTTCTCGAGCGCACGCTGCCGTGTCTCCGGGCTCATCCACTCGAGGTCGGTGATGTTACGACGGTATGCCTCTTGCAGATTCGCGACGAGGACCTGCATCCGCGCCTTCGCGTCGGCGGGGAAGTGTCGCTCGACGTAGAGCTTGCCGACGGCCTCGCCCAGCAGATCCTGTACCAGCGAGACGCCGCGCTTCCACCGCTCACGGTTTTCCTCGGTGCCGCTCAACGTCTTTCCGTAGAACGCGAAGTTCTCGTCGACCAGTGCTGCGGTCAGGTACGGGGCGCGCGAGTGCACGATGCGCCACGTGAGCCACGCCTTCCAGTCCTCGATGTCGGCGGAGACCCACAGACCGGTGAACGTCGACAGGAACGGAGGTTGGCGCACGACGATCTCGGCGAACTGCTCGGTGTTGCTTCCGAGGCCGGAAATCCATGCCGTCCAGTTGAATCCGGGCTCGTTCTGCACGAGGGTGTCGAAGTCGATCAGGTTGTAGCTCTTCTCCGCGTCACGACGCGCAACGACGTCCCAGTGCCCGGCGGCGAGCTTCGTCTCGAGCTCGAAGACGCGCTGTGCGTCGTACGAGACACCGGCGAGCTCGAACATCGTCGCGATGTGCGCGACGTACGCCTCGCGGATCTGCGCGTAGTTGTCCTCGCGGTAGTACGACTCGTCGGGAAGGCCGATGCCGGACTGCGTGAAGTGCATCAGATAGCGCGTCGAGTTCTTGGCGTCCGTGTCGACGTAGTGGCCGATGGCGCCGCCGACGCCGGTGCGCTGCAGCGATCCGAGAACCTCGGCGAGCGTGACGAGGTCCTCGGCGTCCGCGACGGAGGCCAGTTCGCTCGCGATGGGGGCGAGCCCGGATTCTTCGACCGCGTCGGCGTCGAGGAAGCTCGAGTACAGGTCGCCGATCTTCTGTGCGTCGGTCCCGACCGGCGGATTCGACGCGGCAGCTTCCTGGATGATCGTCCTGACGTCTTCCTCGGCCCTGTCGTACAGAGTCCGGAACGCGCCGTCGACCGCTCGGTCCGCCGGAATGGCGTACTCGTCGAGCCACTTGCCGTTGACGTGCACGAACAGGTCGTCCTGAACCCGTGTGCTGTCGTCGCGAAAGCTGAGGTCGATACCCGAATTCACCTGTCCAGAATCAACTGCTGTCATGCACCCCATCTTTACACTCTTTGCAAGTGTGTTTCCGTCCGAAGTGGCAGGGGAGCCATGAACACGGCGATCGAAGTGCATGACCTGAAGAAGTCGTTCGGCCACGTCACGGCACTCGACGGGCTGGAGTTGCGCGTCGACGCCGGCGAGGTGCACGGCTTCCTCGGGCCCAACGGCGCAGGCAAGTCGACGACGCTGCGGGTTCTGCTCGGGCTCATCCGCGCGACCTCGGGCGAGGTGCACTTGCTCGGCCACGATCCGTGGACCGACGCCGTCGCACTGCACCGGCGAATCGCGTACGTCCCGGGAGACGTCACGCTGTGGCCGTCACTCACCGGTGGTGAAGTGATCGACCTGCTCGGGCGGCTGCGCGGCGGTATCGACCAGGGTAAGCGCGACGCGTTGATCGACAGGTTCGCGCTCGATCCGAGGAAGAAGTCACGTACCTACTCGAAGGGAAACCGTCAGAAAGTTGCTCTGGTATCGGCCTTTTCGTCGAACGCGGAACTGATTCTGCTCGACGAACCGACGTCAGGTCTCGATCCGCTGATGGAACAGGTCTTCGACGACTGCGTGGCCGACGCATCCGCCCGGGGTGCGACGGTGCTGTTGTCGTCGCACATTCTGTCCGAGGTCGAGAAGCTCTGCGAGAGGGTCACGATCATCCGCGACGGCCGAACCGTCGACACCGGGTCGCTCGCCGAGATGCGACACCTGAGTCGGACGACGGTCACGGCCGAGGTGCAGCGCGTGCCCGACGGCCTCGATTCGTTGCCGGGCGTCGACGGCGTCCGTGTCGACGGGAGCCGGGTGAGCGTGCGCGTCGACCCGGCCGATCTGCCGAAGGTGATGCACGTGCTGGCCGACGCGGGCATCACAAGTCTGGTCAGTGCCCCGCCCACGCTGGAGGATCTGTTCCTGCGCTACTACGGGAGCGCGTCGTGACGGGCACGACACAGCTCGTTCGGCTCTTCCTGCGCCGCGATCGCGTGGTCGCCCCGCTGTGGATCCTCGCGATGGGGCTGGTCCCACTGCTGTACGCGGTGAGCTTCGAGGGCCTGTACCCGACGGCCGCCGACCGGCAGGCCTTCTATCAGGCGACGCTGCGCACTCCGGCGGAGTTGGCGCTGGTGTCGCCGATCTTCGGCAGCGACCTCGGTGCTCTCGTGACGTGGCGTGCCGGGTTGCTGCTGACGCTCGTTCCGCTCGCCGCGATTCTGACGGTGATTCGTCACACGAGGGCCGAGGAGGATGCTGGACGCACCGAACTGATCGGCGCGACGGCCGTCGGACATCATGCCGGTCTCGCCGCGGCGCTCGTCGTCACGATCGGCATGGTCGTGACGACTGGACTCGTCGGGACGGTATCGCTGCTGGCGACCGGGTTCGCTGTGGTCGGCAGCATCGCGTTCGGTGTAGCGATCGCCTCGGTCGGCACGGTGTTCGCCGGCGTCGGTGCAGTCGCTGCGCAGATCGGACCCCGCGCCCGCCTCGCGCGCGGATACGCGTTGACGGTCCTCGCCGTCGCGTTCGCGCTCCGGGCAGTCGGCGACGCGGGGTCCGGCACGCTGTCGTGGCTGTCGCCGATCGGGTGGTCCGCTCAGCTGCGGCCGTTCGCCGACGAGCGCTGGTGGGTGACGACGCTGTCCGCAGGTGCGGCCGCGGTGACGATCGCGACGGCCGTCGCACTCGCGCGAGCCCGCGACGTCGGTTCCGGCCTCGTTGCGGACCGGCTCGGGCCTGCATCGGCACCGGCGAGCCTGACCGGGGTGTACTCGCTTGCGTGGCGTCAGCATCGCGGGTCGCTCGCGGCCTGGACCGTCGGCCTCGGGGTGTTCGCGGCGATCCTGGGTAGCGCCGCGAACAGCGTCGGCGACCAGTTGGGCGGCAGCGAGGCGGTCGCCGACGCACTCGCGGCGTTCGGCGGCGACTCTCTCGTGCAGTCCTATGTCGCGGCGATCATCAGCATCATCGGCATCGCTGCGGCCGCGTACGCGGTATCGGCGGTGCTTCGGGCTCATACCGAGGAAGAGGATGCGCACGCCGAGTGGGTCGTCTCGGCGAGCGTCGGCAAGGTTCGGTGGCTGGCAAGCCACCTGACGTTCGCGATGGCCGGGCCGGCGCTGGCGATGCTCGTCGTCGGGCTCGCGGCGGGACTGACGTACGGGACAGGCGTCGGCGACGTGGGTTCGGTGCTGCCGGGCGTGCTCGGTGCCGCGCTGTCGCAGTTACCGGCGGTGTGGGTGCTCGTCGGCGTGGCCGTGGTGTTGTTCGGCGCCCTGCCGGCCTGGTCGACGGCCGTCTGGGCGGTCGTGGCCGGGGTCGTGCTGCTCGGCCAGGTGGGTGAGGTGATCGGGTTACCGCAGGTGATCCTCGACATCTCGCCGTTCACCCATGTGCCGCATCTGCCGGGCGGACACTTCTCCGCGGTTCCTCTGGCGTGGATGGTGTCGTTCGCCGTGGTCGCGGTCGCCGCGGGAGCGGCATTGTTCCGCAGACGGGACCTACGGGGGTGACGGGCGGTAGAGTGCCGAAAGCGACCAGGTGGTTTGGTCGGCGAAACAACGGCGTGGAGGCGCTCGAGTGACGTTTCTGCGCAGGTGGTGGGGGCAGTCGTACAGCTACGACTGGATGAGCCGATATTTCGAGTCGCACGGCGCGCTCAGTGCGTTCCGCGTCGTGGTGGGCGTGTGTTGCTTCTGCTACGGACTTGCCGCGATCACGACGTACCTGACCGCGAAGCCGCCGACGACGTGGATCGCGGACGTGTTCATCCTGGCCGGGACTGTGTCGTCGTTCGTCGTCGGAGCACTGTGGCTGCGTGGGCCGTGGCCGTCCGAGCGCGTCAGCCTGCTGTTCGTTCTGTACGCCGACGTCGGGACCACCCTGGCGCTGTTGTCCTACGGGTCGATCCAGATGTCGTTCCCCGGGTGCTCGTTGCTGGCGGCGACGGGCGTCTACGTGCAGGTGTTCCACAGCCCGAAGGTGCTGCTCGCCCATCTGGCCTGGTCGGGCGCCACGGTGACGACGATGTTCCTGCTGATTCTTCGCACGCCGACGTTCGATCACGGACTGGCCGTCTCGCAACTGGTCGTGTTGTTGCCGGTCATGTTCTCGACGCCGGTCTTCCTGCAGTCGATTTTGCTCAGTCTGCGTCTCGACGCGAACGGGGCGTTGATCGATCCACTGACCGGCCTTCGGAACAGGCGCGGCCTCGACGAAGATCTGCCGCACTTCCTGGGAGAGGAGTCGGAGGTCGCCGTCATGGTCATCGACGTCGACCGCTTCAAATCCATCAACGATCGGTTCGGGCACGAGGGCGGTGATCTGGCACTCCAGCTGATCGCGCGACGGCTCCTCGTCGACGACGTTCTCGTCGCTCGTACCGGCGGTGAAGAGTTCGCGCTCGTCGTACGGGTGTGCGCCGATCAGGCCGTCTCGGTGGCCGAATGGCTTCGATCGCGGTTGTATTCGCCGTACGACGTGTCGCCGCTGACCGTCAGCATCGGCGTCGCACATGCATCCAGCATCGAAGGCGACAGCGTGACGGCGGTGACCCGGCTGCTCCGTCGCGCCGACGTCGCCATGTACGAAGCGAAGCACCGCGGTGGCAACCAGGTGGTCGTCGCCGCGGTACGGAGTCAGGATTGACGCGTCCGGTCAGGTCGGCGGGATCGTGAAGTCGAAACGGTTCTCGAGGTCGCGCTGGAACTGATCGCGACACTGTTCCTGTGCACGCTGATTGTTGCCTGCCTTGCTGATGCAGTCGGCGAAGTCGTCACCTCCGGAACTGCGGAAGATCCCGATTCCGACGACGACGAGCACGATCGACAGAACGACCGCGATGATGCCGAGGACGATCGCGATCAGCGACATCGTGCCGTTCGTCGCAGTGCCCTTCTTGTACCTCGACCTGCCGACGAACCCGAGAACGACTGCCAGCAAGCCCAGGATGATGCCGCCGACGATGGTCCAGCTGGTCACGAACGCGAGAATCGCGACCACGATCGCGACGATCCCGACGACGTTCTGCGGGCCCGGCCGGTGCTCGGGCGGATAGTTGCCGGCCGGCGGATAACCACCGGGCGGCGGATAACCACCCTGCGGGTAACCGCCCTGGGGATAACCGGCCTGTGGCTGGCCACCGCCCTGTGGATATCCGGCGGGTGGTGTGTTTCCCTGCTGATATCGGCCCGGACGTGGTGACTCGCCGGGCGGTGGTTCTGACGGCGGTGGTT
The DNA here is from genome assembly GCF_019835205.1 of Rhodococcus sp. BP-261. Lineage (NCBI taxonomy): Bacteria > Bacillati > Actinomycetota > Actinomycetes > Mycobacteriales > Nocardiaceae > Rhodococcus > Rhodococcus sp. BP-261. The sequence goes on from NZ_JABUCO010000013.1 coordinate 54,785, forward strand.
CTGACGGCGGGGGTCCTGGCGGCGGCTGATCCGACATGGCGACTACCTCCGATGCGTGCGGGGTCAGTCCTGCGAAGTGTAGGCCTGCACGCGGCGGTGTTCTGCGCTTATGACGACACCGTGATCATCTTTTCACCTGCTGCGCTCACCCTCCGAGACGCGAATGCATCTCCCAGACCAGGACCTCCGCGGGCTCGGACGACTGAATGCGTTGTCCGCCAGAAGAACTCAGTCGAACGGCGTCCCCCTCGTACAGTTCGCCCACGCCTTCCATCTGCACCGTGCCCGACGCGACGAACACGTGCAGGAACGGCGCCTCGGGAATGGTCACGGGTCGACCCGGTTGCAATCGCGCTGCGTGCAGCGCTGCAGCCGATTGCGAGATCGAAATCGCCGATTGCCCCGCATGTTTCTTCATGCCCGACGCCACGGGAACCAGTCCGCCGCGCAGCAGCTCGTCGTCGATCTCGAGTTGTTCGTAGCCCGGGTCGATTCCCGGGCTGTCGGGCACGACCCACATCTGGACGAAACGGACGGGCTCGTCGTGTGTTTCGCCCCCGATGCGCCACGAATCGTTCTTCTCCGAATGCATGATTCCTCGACCCGCACTCATGCGCTGCGCGAGCCCGGGATAGATCACGCCGGAGTGACCGATCGAATCCTGGTGTACCAGCGAGCCCTTCATGACCCACGTCACGATTTCCATGTCACGGTGCGGGTGTGTCTCGAAACCCTGCCCGGGAGAGACGATGTCGTCGTTGTTGACGAGAAGCAGACCGTGATGTGTGTTGTCCGGGTCGTAATGCTGGCCGAACGAGAACGAATGCTTCGAGTCGAGCCACGCCACACGGGTTTTCGGACGATCGCCCGCCCGATGGACATCGATGTGCGGAATTGGAGGGGGCATGGGACCACTGTACGAGTCACCTCATCCACACACAGCGCGGTCCGCATAACTTTCCCGCGACAGGTGTGTCTCCGGATCGTTCCGGGTAGAAACGTCCCCATGACCGACAGAGCGCACGTCAGTACCGACTCTCTCGAAGATGCCCTGCTGCCGTGGCTTCCGCAGCAACGATGGTTCGCGGCCAAGGGGTCGCCCATCGCGTCGCTGCGTGTCGCATCGCGCGTCGACGTCGGCTCGCGATCCGACGTGCAGGTCGAGCACCTGCTCGTCGACGTCGAACTGGGTGACGGCACGGTACAGCGGTATCAGGTTCCGCTGGGATTTCGCGACGCCGCGGTCGACGATCTGGCGGCATGGCGGCTGCCGATCCAGGATGGTCCGTTCGTCTACGACGGCCTTCGAGATCCCACGGTGATCGCCCTGTATTCCGACGCGATCGCCGCGGCCGATTCGATCGGGCCCCTCGACTTCCGGCTCGTCGCCGGGGCCGCCGTCGACGCCGGGATGTCGGGTCGCGTACTCGGTGCCGAGCAGTCGAACACGTCGGTGATTCTCGGTGAAGTGCTGCTGCTCAAGCTGTTTCGGCAGGTCGCGTCGGGCATCAATCCGGACATCGAACTGCATCGTGTCCTCGCCGAGACCGACTGCACGTACGTGGCGCCGCTGCGGGCATGGATCGAAACCGAATCCGACGGCGAACTGTCGATGCTCGGCATGGCACAGGACTTCGCCTCGGATTCCGCCGAAGGATGGACGACGGCGCTCACCAGCGTGCGTGACCTGCTGGCCTCCGATCGGTCGCCGGAGGACATGGATTCGGACTTCGCGTCGGAAGCGCGTGGTCTCGGTGCGGCGGTCGCGCACGTCCACGCGGATCTGGCCCGCGGACTCGGAACCGACGAGCGCGACGCGTCGTCGACGGTCGCCGAAATCCTCGGACGCGTCGAAGGTGCTGTGGCCGTCGTTCCCGAACTCGCCGAGCACCTCCCCTCGGCACGCGATCTGGTCGCCAGGGCCGAGGCGGGCGGAACCGCGACGGTGCAACGCATCCACGGTGACCTGCACCTGGGCCAGGTGCTGCGGACGCCGTCGACGTGGCTGTTGATCGACTTCGAGGGTGAGCCGGCGAAGTCCCTCGAGGAACGACGTCGGATGGACAGTCCGCTGCGTGACGTCGCGGGCATGCTCCGCTCGTTCGACTACGCCGCGCACCATCTACTCCTCGGCGACGCCGACGTGACCGACGAGACGTATGCCCGCGCGTCGGCCTGGGCTGCCCGCAATTCGTCGGCATTCTGCGACGGCTATGCCGAGGTCGCGGGCTACGATCCGCGTGATCACGCGGCGCTGCTCGGCGCCTACGAACTCGACAAGGCCGTCTACGAAGCGGTGTACGAGGCGCGCAATCGACCGACCTGGTTGGATCTGCCGATGCGCGCCGTCGGGCGGCTGGCGCCACCCGTGCGCGGATAGTTGGAATCTGCTCCGACTATGTGCGCACGGGCGCCGTAGGCGCACCGAAGCGGCCGGACTGGTAGTCCTCGAACGCCTCGATCACCTCGGCCTTGGTGTTCATGACGAACGGGCCTGCCATGGCGACGGGCTCGCGGATCGGCTTGCCGCCGAGCACGAAGACCTCCAACGACTCGCTGCGCGAATCCTGGGTGTCCGACGCCGCGAACTCGATGGAGTCTCCGCGGCCGAACAGTGCCGTCTGACCCATGCGAATCGGACGCCGTTCGGACCCGACGGTGCCGTCGCCCGCGAGGACGTAGACGAGGGCGTTGAAGTCGCGGTTCCACGGCAGCGAGACCTTCGCGCCCGGCGCGACAGTGGCGTGAGCGAGCGCGATGGGGGTGTACGTCGAGCCGGGTCCCTCGTGGCCTGCGACCTCGCCTGCGATCACACGGATCAGAGCGCCGCCGTCGTCGCTGGAGAGCAGGGCGACCTTGTTGCCGGTGATGTCCTGGTAGCGGGGTGCGGCGAGCTTGTTGTCGCGAGGCAGGTTCACCCACAGCTGCACACCGTGGAACAGCCCGCCGGACATCACGAGGTGCTCCGGCGGAGCCTCGATGTGCAGGATTCCGGCACCTGCCGTCATCCACTGTGTGTCGCCGCCGCCGATGAGGCCACCGCCACCGTGCGAGTCCTGGTGCTCCATGATCCCGTCGATCATGTACGTGACGGTCTCGAATCCGCGGTGCGGGTGCCACGGGGTGCCCTTCGGCTCTCCCGGCGCATAGTTGACCTCGCCCATCTGGTCCATGTGGATGAACGGGTCGAGTGCGGGAAGGTCGATGCCCGCGAACGCGCGGCGAACCGGGAATCCCTCGCCCTCGTATCCGGTCGGTGCCGTGGTGACGGACTTGACCGGCCGCGGTGTCGCGGTGGCGTCGGGAAGCGGGATTCGGGGCAGGGCAAGAATGTTGTCGACTGTCACGGCAGGCATCGTGGACTCCTCTTGTCGGTAGACCGCGCCATTGGTTGACGCTTCAACTACGCTCGGTGAAACAGCCTATCCGGCTCGATATTCCCTCGACGCGATGGTCTGACGCGCACTGGTCGATCGCACGGACTCGCCGGCGAGGTTCACCCAGGTCAGCGAGTCAGGGTGCCCAGGTCCACGGGAAGCTGAATGCCCGTCACGTGCCGGGCCTCGTCGGAGGCCAGCCATGCGACGGCGGCGGCGATGTCCTCGGGTTGGCTGATCGGATCGGGGAGGGAGCCCATGAAGATCGGGCCGAGCGCCGCGCCGTGTTCGCCGAGCAGTTCCATCATGTCGGCGGGCTGCATCCCGGTCTCGACGCCGTGCGGGTGGACCGTGTTGACGCGGATGCCGTACTGACCGAGCTCGTTCGCCATGGACCGGCACAGCCCGACGATGCCGTGCTTCGACGCGGCATAGTGTGCCAGGAACGGCAGACCGCGCAGCCCGGCGACCGAACTCGTCAACACGATCGCCCCGCCGGTTCCCTGTTCGAGCAGGATCGGAATCGCAGCCTTCGCGGTGTGGAAGGTGCCGGTCAGATTGACGTCGAGAGTTTCCTTCCACTGCTCGGGCGAGATCTTCCACGACATCGCCGCCGAGCAGATACCTGCGTTGGCGACGACGACGTCGAGCCGACCGAGTCGATCGACGCCGTCCGCCAGTGCTGCGGACAGGGCGTCGAAGTCACGAACATCGGTCTCCGACGCGACGATGCGACGACCGAGCCTCTCGACGGCGTCGACCGTCTCCGCCAGATCGGCGGATGTCGCACCGTCGTACGACGTCGACGCGAACTCGCTGCACGCATCGACCGCGATGATGTCCGCGCCCTCCGACGCCAGTCGCACGGCTTCGGCGCGTCCCTGGCCACGGGCGGCGCCCGTGATGAATGCAACCTTGCTTTGGAACCGCTTGCCGTCGTACTGCTTGCCCTCGAATGTCTCGATTCGACCAGTCATGTCCGGACGCTACAACGGCGAGTGTCCGCCGGATGTCCGATTCGGGGTGGATTCGATCGAAGTTCGGCAGCCCAGTACGGTAAGGGGCGACACCGGGAGGTAAGTAGTAATGGAAAGTATCGGCGCGTTCATCGGAATGGTCGTTGTTGTACTCACGATCGTGCTCGTCGTCTTCGGATGCACGATGCTGTTCATTGCATCGGTGAAGCCGGACATCATGAACTTCGACCTGACGCGCCGCTCGCGCAAGAAGCTCGAGAAGGACCGCTCCTGAGCAGTCTCCTCTGGAGACTTAGGTCATAGCCGGGACCGATCCGGCCGCCCGTGCGGTTGTATGTTTCCGTGGCAGATACCGCAGACGTGCAGATCGATGCATGCGGTCCGAGATTGAAGGCGCGGCTGCGAGGTGAGACCGCCCTCGCTCAGTTCGCGCGCTTCGTCTTCGTGGGTGCGTCGAGCAACGTTCTGTACGCAGTCGTGTTCGTCGTCCTTGCTGCTCTCGGATCGTTCGTCGCGAACATCGCAGGAATCGCGGCCAGCACGGTACTCGCGAACGAGCTTCACCGCCGCCACACATTCCACGCCGCCGAGCGCGTCGGGTGGTTCCAGGCGCAGTGGGAAGCGGGTGGCCTCGCCCTCGTCGGTCTCGCTCTCGGAACCGTGGCACTGGCCGCGGTGCACGTTCTCTTTCCCGGCGCATCCGCCGTCGCGCAGATTCTCGTCGTCATCGCGGTCAGCGCCGCCACCGGCGCGCTGCGATTCCTCGCGTTACGCGGTTGGGTGTTCTGACGCACGTCACGGTGCCCCGGCGATAGGCTGACCACGCTCGCCGTAGCGAGGAGGCCTGTGATGGGGAGATGGTTCACCGAAGCGGTCGTGGACACCGGACGTCTTCCGCTGTTCTTCCTGCTCGTGTCGTTTCTGCTCGCCTTTCTGTTCATCCGGTTCAGCGTCCGCATGATCCGCGCCGAAGTCTCGTGGTGGCCGGGCAACGTCACGCCCGGTGGCATGCACATCCACCACGTCATGTTCGGCCTCGTCATGGTCCTCGTGTCGGGGTTCGCGCTCGTCGCTCTCTCCAGTTACGAGACCCCGGTCGCCAACTGCATCCTGGCCGGCGTCTTCGGCGTCGGCAGCGCGTTGATGCTCGACGAGTTCGCACTGATTCTGCATCTGCGCGACGTCTACTGGGCCGAGGAAGGACGGTCGTCGATCGACGCCGTCTTCGTCGCGATCGCGATCTCCGCGCTGTTCCTGCTCGGCGTGCACCCCATCGGTTTCGCCGGCGACTTCGAGGCCTATCAGCAGAACAGGTCGCTGCTGACGCTCGTCGCCGTGCTGGTCGTGATCTTCGGGCAACTGGTGCTCGCTGCGATCACGGTGCTGAAGGGGAAACTCTGGACCGGCCTGGTCGGGTTGTTCTTCGTACCGCTGCTCGTCGTCGGCGCGATCCGACTCGCCCGTCCGTCGTCTCCGTGGGCTCGGTGGCGATACACCGACAAACCGGAGAAGCAGACGCGAGCCTGGGTGCGCGAGAAGCGTTTCCGCGAACCCGTAGTCCGCGCGAAGATCGTCGCGCAGGAAGCGTTGTCCGGACGCTTCGGTGTTCCGATCGAGGTACCCGAACCGGCGGAACCGCAGGTGGCGATGCCGTCGCGTACATTGCCGAATCGGCTGGTGGCGGGGATTCGCTGGACCCGAACGCGCCGACGCCTCAGGCGAACTCCGGTGTGGCGGTTGCCCGCGATTCTGGTGACGCTGTCGATCGTGCTCGCGTTCGTGTTCGTCGCGCTCGACGACGAATTCGGCTCCACCGACGGCGCTGTCACCACCTCGAGCGAACTCGACATCGGCGCCACGGCGACGCTGCTCAGCGTCATCGCGGGCGGCATGATCACGCTGACCGGTCTGGTGTTCACCGCGATCACCCTCGCGATGCAGTTCGGGGCGTCGCAGATCTCGGTGCGCGTCGTGCCGCTGCTGCAGCAGCAGTCCGTGATGCGGTGGTCCATCGGGATGTTCCTGTCCACGTTCGTCTTCTCGGTCATCATCGCGTCGGATCTCGCGCTGTCCGGAGAGTGGACGGCGCCGGTCGTCTCGACGTCCGTCGCGATCCTGCTGTCGTTCGTCAGCGCATTCCTGTTCATCGCACTCGTGGCGCGCGTCGGCGTCGTGCTCGACTCGGCACGGTTGTTGAGATGGATTGCTGCGCAGGGTCGTTCGTCGATAATCCGGATGTACCCGTCGAGTTCGCCGGTGTCGCGCGGCGCCCTCGCCGCATTCGTGCTTCCGCCGGACGAGCCGACGGGCACGACGACGGTGCGCTTGAAGCAACTGTCGCCGGACGGCCGAATCCTCCTCGCGGTGAACTTCGTTTGCATCGAACGGCTCGCGCAGAAGTGGGGCGTGTCCATCGAGTTGATGCCGACGATCGGCGAGTTCGTCGCGCAGGACGCAGTGCTGTTCGAGATCGAAGGACCGCAGCTACGGGTCAGGGCGCATCAGCTGATGGCGTGTCTCGTGTTCGGGGACACGCACAGTCCGACGGTCAGTCCAGCCGCTGCCCTGCAGGCGATCGTCGACATCGCCCTGAAAGCGCTGTCGCCCGCGATCAACGACCCCGGCCGCGCCGTGCAAGCGATCGATCATCTCGAGGATCTCTTGATGACGATCGCACCCCGCGTCCGCACCGACACCGACGACTCGACGCCTACACGCATCCGCGGGACGCGTCGCACCTGGGACGATTACGTCACCATCGCCACCGACGAGATCCGACACTTCAGCACCAACTCCACGCAGGTTCAGCGTCGATTGCGGTCCCTCTTCGTCACCTTGCTCGCGTCGTGCCCGCCGGATCAGCACCCGCCTCTGCTCGCACGCATGGACGCCCTCGACGCACAGGCCGCGCGTGAGTGGAAGGGCGATCTCGATCTGCGACTTGCCAGTGTCGCGGACCCGCAGGGTCTCGGTTCCGAGCGCGGGTCGTCGGGAAGAGTTCTGCCGCTCGTCGTCGGGACCAGGCAGCGCGGCGAGGAGAACGGATCGCGAGACGATCTGTGAGCACGCCCAAGCAGGCCCCGCGCGGGCTTCCGACTTCTAACAGACTTCCTCGCAGTCCGCGCTCGGCGTCGTCGAACGCACCTACGCTCTCGTAGGTAATCGATTCGAGGAGGCATGTCCATGGTCAGGGAACTGACACAACTGGAGTTGCTGCGTGAGCTGGTCCCCGCCGCCGAGGACAACGTGAACCGCCACTTGTCCATGGCCAAGGAATGGCATCCGCACGACTACGTACCGTGGGACGCGGGCCGTAACTTCGCCGAACTGGGTGGTGTGGACTACGACCCGGAGCAGAGCAAGCTCTCCGAGGTCGCCAAAGCTGCGATGATCACCAACCTGCTCACCGAAGACAACCTGCCGTCCTACCACCGCGAGATCGCCGAGAACTTCTCCCAGGACGGCGCCTGGGGCACCTGGGTCGGACGGTGGACCGCCGAGGAGAACCGGCACGGCATCGTCATGCGCGACTACCTCGTCGTCACCCGCGGCGTCGATCCCGTCGCGCTCGAGCAAGCCCGCATGATCCACATGACCAACGGTTTCGCATCCCCCGCCGGATCGCAGACCGGACTGCTGCATTCGGTGGCGTACGTGACGTTCCAGGAGCTCGCGACGCGCGTCTCGCATCGCAACACCGGCAAGGTGTGCGACGACCCGATCGCCGACCGCATGCTCCAGCGCATCGCCGCCGACGAGAACCTGCACATGATGTTCTACCGCAACATCAGCGCCGCAGCCCTCGACATCGCACCCGACCAGACGTTCGACGCGGTGTGCAATATCGTCATGAACTTCCAGATGCCCGGCGCCGGAATGCCGAACTTCCGCCGCAACGGTGTCCTGATGGCAAAGCACGGCATCTACGACCTGCGTCAGCACCTCGAAGAGGTCGTCTGGCCGGTCCTGCGCAAGTGGAAGATCTTCGAGCGCGAGGACTTCACCGGCCGCGGCGAGACCCGTCGGGAAGAACTCGCCGCGTTCCTCGAAGACCTGGAGAGGCAGGCCACCAAGTTCGAGGAGATGCGCGACCGTTCGCTCGCCCGCGACGCCGCGAAGGCGGAGCGACAAGCGTCCTGAATCACGCGAAGGAGGGGCCGCTCCGCCAGTCGGGGCGGCCCCCTCGTGTACCGACTGCGACCGACTGCGACGAAAGATGTGTTCGTGACGACTGCGGAAAAGATCGAGGCTCTACGGGAACGTTCGGCTCGCGCGCGCGAGCCCGGAAGCGAACGCGCGCGCGCCAAGCGCGCAGCCGCCGGGTTGCCGACTCCGCGTGATCGGATCGATGCGTTGCTCGACCCGGGTAGCTTCGTCGAATACGGCGCGTTGATGCGGGCGCCGGGCGGTGCGGACAATCCGTACGGCGACGGTGTGGTGACCGGGCGGGGAACGGTCGACGGCAGGCCCGTGGTGGTGTACTCGCACGACAACACCGTGTTCGGTGGCTCTCTCGGAGAGATGTTCGGCCGCAAGGTCGTTGCCATGATGGAGCTCGCCGCGAAGACCGCATGCCCCATCGTCGGCATCAACGATTCCGGCGGTGCCCGCATTCAGGACGCGGTGACGTCGCTGGCGTTCTACTCCGAAATCGGTAGGCGCCAGAGATTGTTGTCCGGTCTGGTTCCGCAGATTTCCATCATGCTGGGAAAGTGTGCGGGCGGAGCGGCCTACTCGCCGGCATGTACGGACTTCATCGTTGCGGTGCAGGACCAGGCGTACATGTTCGTCACGGGGCCCGACGTGCTGAAAGCGGTGACCGGCGAGACGATTTCGGCCGAGGATCTCGGCGGCGCGACGAAACAGGCGAGCTATGGCACCGTGCATCACGTCGCCGACTCCGAGGCCGACGCATTCACCTGGGTCAAGACCCTTCTCGGCTACCTGCCGAGTAGCTGCCACGAATCGGCTCCCCTGGTCAACCCGGGTTTGGAACCTCACCTGACCGACACCGATCTGGGTCTCGACTCGTTTCTTCCCGACTCGGACAACACCGCCTACGACATGCACGACATCATCACCAAGGTGTTCGACGACGGCGAGTTCCACGAAATCGGAAGTATGTACGCTCCCAACGTCATCACGGCGTTCACGAGGGCGGACGGCCGGACCGTCGGGGTGGTGGCCAATCAGCCGACGCATCTCAGCGGGGCACTCGACATCGCGAGTTCCGAGAAGGCGGCGCGGTTCATCTACATCTGCGACGCGTTCGCGATCCCGGTCGTCTTCCTCGTCGACATCCCGGGCTATCTGCCGGGACTAGAGCAGGAACGAGCCGGGGTCATCTATCGCGGCGCGAAACTCCTTGCGGCAGTGATCGAATCGACTGTTCCGAAGGTGACCGTCGTGATTCGCAAAGCATACGGCGGCGGGTATGCCGTCATGGGGTCCAAGAACCTCGGTGCCGACCTGAATTTCGCGTGGCCGACGGCTCGAATCGCGGTGATGGGCGCCGAGGGTGCCGTCGGGCTGCTGAAGCGACGGGAGATCGAGGCGGCAGGCGAGGACGGGCCGAAGGTGCGGCAGAAGTTCATCGACTTCTACAACGAGTTCGTGGCCACCCCGTACACCGCTGCGGAACGTGGATACATCGACGCGGTGATCGAGCCGTCGGCGACGCGGCTCGAGATTCGGAAAGCGCTGAAGTTGTTGGCGAACAAGACTCCTGAGCCGCTACCTCCGCGTCGCCGGTCGCTGCTGCGTCCGGTGTGACAGGAACCCGTGTGACGCATACGCCCGGCCGCCGGTTCAGCGTGTCGCGCGGTAGCGATGAACCGGTCGTCCGGCTCGGCCGTATTCGAGCCGGACGCTGAGCACCCCTGTCGACGCATAGTGTTCGAGGTATCGCCTGGCGCTGACGCGTGAAAGTCCGGCCAGCTCGGCGCATTCGCCTGCCGAGACTTCACCGCCTTCGTCGACCGCCGCCAGGACGAGTTGCCCGGTACCTGCACTGAGCCCCTTGGGGAGCGAGGCGGGTGCGGTTGCGGGGGCACCGAACAGCGAGTCGATGACGGACTGGTCCACCCCACCGGGATCGGCCAGGGCCAGCGCACGACGTCGAAAGCCGCTCAGCTTGTCCGCCAGCTGCGGATACTCGAAGGGTTTGACCAGGTAGTCGGTGACTCCGCCGTGCAGGGCTCGGCTGACGGTGTCGAGCTCTCGTGCGGCGGTGATGACGATGACGGCGGTAGCGTTGCCTTCCCCGCGCAATTGCTGCAGGGCATCGAGCCCGGACCTGTCGGGAAGGTAGACGTCCAACAGCACGAGGTCGGGGGCGTGCTCGTGAACAGCGGCTACCGCGTCGGCGGCCGTGTGGGCGACACCGACGGTCTCGAAGCCGGCGGTGGAATCGACGAACCGTCGGTGAATCTCTGCGACCATGAAGTCGTCGTCGACGACCAGCACGCGGTACTTCCGGTCAGTCACGACGATCGACTCTATCGGGTGGCAGCGACGAGGTCGGGATTCTCACCGTGAACAGGGCGCCACCGGTCGAATCGGAATCGGCGACGCGCGCGGAACCCCCGTACTGCGAGCTGACGATTCGGACGAGTGCGAGCCCGATCCCGCGCCCACCGGGCGCATCGGGTTTGGTGGTCACCCCGCGGGAGAACACTTCGGTGCGCATCTCGGCCGGCACACCGGGCCCGGAATCGGCGACCTGTATTTCGATGTCCTCGGAATCGTCGATGCTGACGACGATGCGCGCGTCGTCGGTACCGGCGGAGGCGTCGACTGCGTTGTCGACGAGGTTGCCGAGCACGGTGATGACGTCGGTCGCCAGAATCGGATCCAGTGCGGCGAGATGCGAGCCTTCCTCGAGCTCCAACGCCACCCCGGCTTCGGCCGCCAGCGAGGTCTTGGCGATCAGCAGGGCCGCCACTGCGGGATCGGAGATGGCCTGTGTGACAGACGCATTGATCTCGGCACGCCGACGGGTCAACGCGCCGACGAAGTCCGTCACCGCGGCGTGGTCGCCGAGTTGGTTCAGCCCGGAGATCGTGTGCAGTTGGTTCGCGAACTCGTGCGTCTGCGCGCGAAGAGTGTCGGTCACGGATCGATGGGAGCTGAGTTGGCTTTGCATCCTTGCCAATTCGGTGCTGTCGCGCATGGTGGTGATCGTTCCGATCCGTCGTCCCTTGCTCGAGGCCGCTCGGCGACTGAGGACCAGAACTCTCGAGGCAGTGGTCAGCACCGAATCCCCACTCCCGTCGGGATTCTTCAGGTAGTCGCGAATCGTCGGTTCCAGGGCGAGATCGTCGACGGTGCGTCCGATTGCGTCGTCGATCCCGAGAAGTTCGGCGCCCGAGTCGTTCAACACCGTCACGACTCCGTCGGGATTCACGGCGATCACTCCCTCACCGATACTGTGCAGCAACGCTTCTCGATGGTCGGCGAGATGCGCGATCTCCTCGATCTCCAGTCCCCGGGTGTGGGTCTTGACGCGTCGGGACAGCAGAATGGACCCGACCAGGCCGAGGCAGGCGCCGATGCCGAGGTAGAGAAGAAGCGGTGGCCCGGCTGCGACGAGCAGTTCCCATGTCGACGGGTAGGCCGTGCTGACCGCCACGACACCTCGGACCTCGCCCGACGGCGACAGAACGGGAACGTGACCGCTGATGGACCTACGGCCGTCGACCACAGCATCCCCGCTCCAGGCTCGGCCCTCCGGCGCGAGACTGTCTCCGAGTTCCGCGGGCCTGCCCGTCCGATCGGGAATGGACGACGCGACGATCACGCCGGATGCGCCGACGACGTCGGCAATGCCTGCGCCCGACAGATCGACCGCGCGCCCGACCTCGGGGGCGAGTACGCGGTCGGCCTCGGGTGCATTCGACTGTGCCCGCACGACGGGCGTCGACGCCAGGTTCTCCGCGACGGCGATCATCCTGGCGCTCTGACCGGCGCGGAATTCCGAGCTCGATTGGTGAATCGAGACGCCTGCGACGGCGACGAGCACCACCGCGACCACCACCAGTTGCAGCAGAAGGACCTGGCTGGCCAGGCTGCGGGGGCGTCGTCTCATACCGTCGCCGAACCCTCGGGTCACACGGACGCGATCACGTACACGACGCCGGACAGAGCGAATCCGACGATCGAGATCAACGTCTTGATGACACTCCAGGTCTTGAAGGTCGTCGGGACGTCCATGCCGAGCAACTTACCGATGAGCCAGAAACTCGCGTCGTTGACATGCGGGAAGATCGACGAGCCGGCCGCGAGCGTCAGGATCATCGCGACGGTCTGCACCGGGTTCAACCCCGCAGCCATGATCGACGCGCCCAGCAGACCTGCCGACGTCGTAATCGCCACGGTGGCCGTTCCGAGCGCGATGCGCAGGATGGCAGCGATGATGAAGGTCGACACGATCAACGGGAGACCGAGGTCGCGCAATGTCTCGGCCAAGGCGTCGCCGATGCCACTTGCCAGCAGTACCGCACCGAACATGCCACCCGCGCCGGTGATCAGTACGACGGGTGCGATGGGCTTCAGCGCATTGTCGAGCAGATCCTCGACGTAGTCGGCTGTGCGGCCTCGGCGAAGCGCGAGTACGTACGTCGACACCAGAACGGTGATGAGGAGCGCGACGGGTGTGGATCCGATGACCTGGGGAACGGTGACCCAGGGAGACTCGGCGTCCAGCGTCCCGGTGCGTGCTGCCGTCGTGACGGCCGTGTTGGCGAAGATCAACACCAGCGGAAGCATGAGCAACGCGATGATGGTGCTCGGCTTCGGTGGGTCCTCGACGGTCTCGACCCGCGGTCCCCCACTCAACAGGTCCGGTACCGGAAGGTCGATGCGTCTACCGATGAACGTGCCGTAGAGGTATCCCGCGATGTACCACGTGGGAACCGCCACGACGATTCCGATGAGGATCGTCAGGCCGACGTCGCCACCGAGCAGGACGGTCGATGCCACCGCGCCCGGATGCGGGGGAAGGAAGACATGCATCGTGGACAACGCTGCCGCTGCAGGCAATACGTACAGCAGCACACTCCCACCCAGTCGACGCGCGACGCTGAAGATGATGGGGAGCATCACCATGAACGCTGCATCGAAGAAGATCGGGAAGCCGAACAGCAGTGACGCGACGCCGAGCGCGAACGGAGCACGTTTGTCGCCGAACCTGCGAATCAGGGCGTCGGACAGTGCTTGGGCGCCACCACTGATCTCCGCCAGACGCCCGAACATGGCTCCGAGTCCCACCAGCAGCGCCACCTCGCCGAGGGTGGCGCCGAAGCCGTCGATCAGTACGTCCTGGATCTCCGAGATGGGGATCCTTGTCGCGAAAGCTGTTGCTATCGAGACGATCACGAGTGCAAGGAGCGGGTGCACCTTGAACTTGATGATCATCACCAGCAGCACTGCGATCGCCACGAGTGCGATCGAGAGCAGGGCCGGTGTGGAGAGGGTCTGGACCCAGTCGTCCACGAGAAGTCCTTCCGTGATTCTTTTCTAACGAGGTATATGGAGATCTTCGAGCGTGCGTCGCATTCGAAGATCCTCTGCCGCAAGGAATTCGGAGAATTCATCACCCGGCAGGAAGGAATCGGCCCAGCGATGCCGAGCCAGGGCGTCGTGCCATTCGTCGGACTCACGCATCGTGCGCAGCACGTCGACGATGTCGTTTCTGGTCACAGCGGGAATGTCTGGGGGAGCGACGAATCCGCGCCAGTTCGTGAACTCCAGATCGATTCCGGAGTCGCGGAGCGTCGGGGCATCCTCGGTCGGGTTCGACACCGCCAGTATCCGTAGCGATCCCGCGTCGACCTGATCGATGTACTCACCTGCGCCCGCGATTCCCACGTCGACGCTGCCGTCGATGATCGCGGTGAGGAGGTCGCCCGCGCCGTCGAAGGTGACGATGTCGAGCGTGTTCGGATCGATCCCGATCGTCCGGGCGAGTTCGACTGCGAAGACGTGGTCCGGTCCGCCGACGGCCGAACCCGCGCCGACGGTGAAGGCACGGGGATTCGCACGCCAGGCTTCTGCGAGCGACGCTGCCGAACCGAGAGGGGAAGCCTCTCCGACCACGAGAGCCTCGGGCTCGTCGACGAGTCGCGCGAGTGCTGTGGCGTCGGACAGTTTCCACGGTGAGTTGTCCACCTGCGCGGCGCCGACGACGCCCACACCGACCATCGCGATCAAGTTCTCGTTGCCCGACTCGCGCATCAGCCGCGCGAGCGCGACCGATCCGCCACCGCCGACGACGTTGAACTTCTCGATCGACCCGGTGAGGTCACGGTTCTCGAGGATGCGAGACGCGGTCCGAGCGGTGACGTCGTAACCGCCGCCCGGGGTATTCGGGATGAGCATCCGTAGTCCGGAGAGGTCCGGTTCCGACGACAGCGCCGAGCAACCGACCGACAACGCCAGCGGGAGGGCCGCCAGGGTCGTCAGTGCGCGTCGTCGCGTCATCTGGTTCGAGATGTTCATCGACGTTCATCTTGCCGACGGTCGTGACCGTCGTCACGTATACGAAACCATTGGACGTATTGGTCTTTGTGGTCGCTCGGCGCCGGCCCTGGCGTGTATCGGCGCTCGCCTAGAGTGTGGTGTGCAGCAATTCTGGGACCGCATTTCCGCGGTGAGTCCTGACCCGCCCGCGTGGATCGTTCAGGTGGCCGCGGTGACGGCGCTACTGATAGTCCTGATTCCGCAGACCTGGCGGATCGCGCGCAACGTCGTGACGATTGCTCACGAGGGCGCGCATCTGTTCGTCGCGTTGATCACCGGCAGACAGTTGATGGGCCTTCGTCTGCATTCCGACACGTCCGGAGTTGCGATCTCGAAGGGAAAGCCGACCGGGCTCGGCGTCGTCGCCATGACGTTCGCCGGCTACGTCGGGCCGTCGTTGCTGGGGCTCGGCGCCGCTCTCGTACTGGGCACGCAGCATGCCGTGGCGGTGCTGTGGATCGGCGTGATCTCGATTGCGTTGATGCTGACCATGATTCGCAATTTCTATGGATTGCTGTCGTTGGTCACGGTCGGCGCGCTGCTGTTCGCCGTGTCCTGGTGGGGAACGGGCGAACAGCAGGTCGCGGCCGCGTACTTCATCACGTTCTTCCTGCTGATCGCAGGGCCGAGGCCCGTCCTCGAGCTGCAGCGGTCGCGCAGCGCGGGACGGGCCAGGGATTCCGACGCGGATCAGTTGGCCCGGCTGACGTTCCTTCCCGGAATCGTCTGGGTGGGCCTGTTCCTGCTGGTTACCGTCGGCTCTCTTGCAGTGGGAGCGTGGCGGATTCTGGTTCCGGTGCAGTGACTTCGGGGGCGGCGACGGGGTCGTTGCCGGTGAAGTAGAACATCGCCCGCCGGGCGTCGACTTGTTGCTCGGTGATGGCGAGCTGGCCGCGGCCTTTGGAGAAGAATGCGGTGAGCCAGGAAATGACGGTGGTCAGGCGGCTGCGGAAGCCGACGATGTAGAGCAGGTGGACCAGCAGCCACATGACCCAGGCGATGAAGCCGGTGATCTTGATGGGTCCGACCTGTGCGACGGCGGAGAACCGTGACACCGTTGCCATCGAGCCCTTGTCGAAGTACTTGAACGGGGTGCGCTCGGGAACGTCCTTGCCTGCACGCACGGCCTCGACGCCGTCTTCGATGACCCGGGCTGCGTAGCGTCCGCCCTGGATGGCGACCTGGGCGACGCCGGGGAGCTTGTCCAGACTCATCATGTCGCCGACGACGAACACCTCGGGGTGTCCGGGCAGGGTCAGGTCCTTGTTCACCAGGACGCGGCCCGCGCGGTCGATCTCGGCGCCGGACTGCTCGGCGAGGGTCTTACCGAGGGGGCTGGCGGCGACACCGGCCGACCAGACCTTCGTCTTCGCCGAGATGCGTCGCACGGTGCCGTCACTGTCCTTGACGGTGAGGCCGTGGGCGTCGAGGTCGGTGACCATGGCGCCGAGTTGGATGTCGACGCCCATCTTCTCGAGCCGCTTGGCCGCGGACTGGCCGAGGGAGTCGGCGAACGGCGGCAGGACTTTCGGGGCGGCGTCGAGGAGGATGACCTTCGCGCTGCGGGAGTCGATGTGGCGGAAGGTGCCGTCGAGAGTCTTGTTCGCGAGTTCGGCGATCTGTCCTGCCATTTCGACGCCGGTCGGGCCTGCGCCGACGACGACGAAGGTCAGGAGCTTCTCGATCTCGGCGGGATCGGTGGCGAGTTCGGCCTGGTCGAAGGCGCCGATGATGCGGCCGCGGAGTTCGAGGGCGTCGTCGATGGTCTTCATGCCGGGGGCGTATTCGGCGAAGTGGTCGTTACCGAAGTAGGACTGCCCTGCTCCTGCGGCGACGATGAGGCTGTCGTAGCTGGTCTCGGTGACGCGCTCGAGGAACTGGCTGGTGACGACTCTGTTCTCGAGGTCGATTGCGTTGACTTCGCCGAGGATGACCGAGGCGTTGTGCTGGTCCTTGAGGATCAGGCGGGTCGAGGGTGCGATCTCGCCTTCGGAGAGGATGCCGGTGGCCACCTGGTACAGCAGTGGCTGGAACAGGTGGTGGGTGGTCTTCGCGATCAGCGTGACGTCGACATTGGCCTTACGCAGTTGTTTCGCTGCGAACAGGCCGCCGAACCCGGAGCCGATGATGACGACGTGATGCCGGTGCACCCGCTGCGCGAGGGCTGGGGTGAGTTCTGGCGTGTTGGACACGGCTGCGTTGGAGGCAGACATGGATGTGTCCTTCCGAGTTCGGGACGGGCCGGTTCGCGGTCTGTCGTGTGTGCTGTGTCACGATGGTGCTTGAAGAGTACACCACTTCGTGTGCATATGTTAAGACAATTTTGACCGGTCTAAGAAATTACCGTCGAGCTGGCGGCGGTCCCACCACGACGAGGTCCAACTCGGCGCGAGCGCGAGCAAATCCGGACTCGGGGAACGAGCCGGGATTCAACTCGTCGTGGACGTTGTCGTCCGTGGGTGTGTTCATGTATTCGAAGAATTTCTCGAAGATGCCGGTGGTGAGAATCCCGAGCATCTGAGTGCTGTTACCGTCGAACGCGAAGCTGTGGACCGTTCCCGCGGGTGCGTGTACGAAGTCGCCCTTCGTGAGCAGGATCTCCTGGCCGTTGACGTGCAGCAGAATTCTGCCCTCGGTACAGAAGAAGTTCTCGGTGTGTGCGCGGTGGAAGTGCCGGGGAATGTAGGGGCTCTTGGCGCCCCGCGTGTGCACCGCGAAGTAGGTACCAGCGGTGTTCCTGGAGCGCGCAAGGTAGGTGTTGAGCTGCCCCGAGCTCTTCCACCGCTCACCCTCGCCCGCCTTGACGACGAACGGTGTCGCGTGATGGGGCAGCGCCTTCCCGGTCAGTGCCGGGCGGTCGACCTTCTCGAGGTCCGCGTAGCGGATTCCGAACTGATCGGCGAGCTCCGAATCGCGCAACGGCGAACTGGTTCCGGTGAACACGTGCGACTGGGTGGCGGTGCCCTGCGCCGTGGCCATGGCATGGCCGTCCCCGGCGGTGGTCCAGCTCAGAAACTTGTTGGCGTGAGCCGTCATTCGGTACGCGTACGGGGTGCCCGCCGGGATCGTGGCGGAGTCGCCGGGGATGAGGACCTGGGTCTCGCGGGGGAGCCACAATTGGATTCGGCCTTCCAGAACGTACAGGAAGGTGTGCTCGCGATCGTGTGCAACGAACGGAGTCTCCACGCCCTTGCCTCCGTAGACGTAGGCGGCGCCGAATTGCCCGCCGGTGTCCTCCGGGCGAGCGATGACGGTGACGAGTTGACCACCGAGGTCGTACCGAAGGCCCTCGCCGGACGAGATGAAGTAGGGAGCGCACCGCCCCGGTAGGCGATCGACTTCGGGAATCAGCGAATGTGTGTCCTCGATGGACGGAATCTCTGAGGTGGTCACGCGGAAAGTCCTTGTCCTAGATGGTGTTCGAAGAATCGTGCAATGATGTCCATCGACAGATGGCCGTGCGTCGTGGTGTCGCGTCGGATCTCGGCAGGGGCGTCGGGCTCGGCTTCGAGCCGACCCTGGTCGAGAAAGACGCCCGGACCCAACTCGAGAACGGTGCCGGGGTTGAAGAATCCGTGCCCGAAGTTCTGCACGAGGTACAGGGTGGAATCGTGGCGCGCCGTGCGTAACGCGTCGTGCAGCGCGATGCTGTGCGACGCAGGGACGAGTGTGTCCGCGGTGCCGTGCGCGATCAGAAACGGCGGGACGCCGGTGCCGACCTGCCATGCAGGGCTTGCAGCTCGGGCGAGTTCGACGTTCTCGCGTAGGGGGCCGCCCAGTAAAGCGGCCTCGGGTGAGTCGTCGCTCTGGCTCTCGAAGGTCGTCGGTCCGTAGCCGTCGACGACGGCCTGAACGGCACTGCTGACGCCGTGTGGCTCCTCGCCGTCGAGAGCGAGTCGACTCGAATGGATGCCGGTCAGTGCAGCGAGGTGTCCGCCTGCGGACGATCCCCACATACCGATCCGGTTCGGGTCCACCCCGAACTCGTCGGCATGGTTCCTCAGCCACCGAACGGCCGCGCGGACGTCGTGTAGCTGGCCGGGGAACGTCGTGCCCGGAGTAAGTCGGTAGTCGATCGAGACCATGACGAAACCGCGTTCGACGAAGTGGCGTGCGAAGTCGGGTCGCGCTTTCCTGTCCTGCATCCGCCACCCGCCACCGTGCACCCACACGATCGCGGGGCGATTCGATGCCCCATCGGGGGCGACGACGTCGAGTAGAAGGCCGGGTGCGAACTCGATGTCGAGGTTCTCCATGCATCAACCGTACACCAAAACAAAGGATTCCTTGTTTTCGTCGAAAGACGGGCGCGAGTACTGTCGTGCGTCATGGCGCGTGGGAGGTACTCCGTCGGAGACGAGCGAAGGCAGCACATCGTCGAGGCGGCAGCGGCGCGATTCGCGAGCGAGGGGTACCACCGCACCGCGATGACCACGATCGCGTCGGACGTCGGTATCAGCGAAGGTGGGCTGCTCCACCACTTCCGATCGAAGAAGCATCTGCTCGTGGCCGTCGCGCAGGAGCGCTTCGAATCGTCCGCGAGGTGGTGGGACGCGTTGCCCGACGACGTGATCGGGCTGGCGACGCTTCAGTACATGGTCGATGCGACGCGTCGATATCTCGCCGAGCCGGGGCTGATCTCGTTGGTCGTGCTGGTCAACGCCGAAGCTGCGGACCCGTCGAGCCCGGCGCACGAGGTGTACGCAGGTCGGTACGACATCGCGGTGCAAGGATTGGGTGAGCGCCTGCGAGCCGGGATCGACCGTGACGGCTTGGACCCCGACATCGACTACGACGCCGTCGCGCGTGAATGCCTGGCCGTCAGCGACGGACTACAGCTGCAATGGGTCATGAGCAACGGGACGATCGACATCGTCGCCGGCGTGAAGGCGCACATCGACCGTCTCGGACCGGCGCTGCGTCGTCGAGGAACTACCTGATTCGGCCGGGCTAGCGGTCGTGCGTCGTGCGGTCGTGTGGCGTGTTGTCGTGCGGGGTGCGCTCGCCTGTGTTGCGATCCACGTCGAACACCACATCGGGTGAATCCGGATGGTACACAACGGGAGTCGGGTCTTGCGCGTTCTTCGCACTTGCGCGGAAGCACAGCAGGCCGGTCGTGAAGATGGCGATCACGGCGATGCCTGCGATCAACGCCCATCCTTCGAAGCCGCCCCCGAGGGCCACGATGAATAGCCCGGCGGACACCAGGCCGAGCAACATGCAGGCGAGTCCGGTGCGATTCTCGGCCGTCTTGATCCAGCGAGGGTTACGTGGTTTCTTCTGCTCTGCCATGGTCCTCAGTCCCTTCAGGTTGCCGTCGGTGCGCACGAGTGGCTGCCGTGTCGCATACCCGGCAAACCGGGACTTACACGTGAACGAAGGAGCGGTGGTGGCCCGCGTCCGACCGTCTAAGCTTTCCGCATGGAGCGCCCCGCCGTAGTTCTCGAAAACGATCAGGCCGTCTACGACTTCTATCTACGGCACCAACAGAACCGGCAGGTTGCGCGTCTCGCCTATGCAGCCCTCGCCCGACGCTTCAAGCCTCGGCTGAGTTACCCCGACGGTGCACGCGAGGAGTTGCGCAGGCTGGTCTACGACGACGCGCGGCTGATCATCGCCATCAATCACCTCACCGAGACCGACCCCTACACCGTCGCGGCCACGGCATGGTCGAGTCCGCTGCGTCCCGTCATCGGTCGCACCCGGGTGCTGGCGAAGGACGAGCTGTTCCAGGAATCGAAGCAGCGCAGGCGAATCGACATGATGGGCGGCATCCCCGTGTTTCGCGGCAAGAATCACGGCATGCGGGCCGTCAGCGCAGCAGGGAACCGCATGATGGACATCAGCGCCGAAAGAATGCGACGGGGAGACGACCTCGCGGTCTTCCCCGAGGGCACGTGCAATCTGGAGGATCCGACGCAGGTCCAAAAGGTCGGCAGCGGGATCGGCCATATCGCAGTGCGGGCGCGGAAACTCGGGGTCGAACCGATCCTCGTCTGCATCGGTCTGAGCTACGGGCCCGAATCGACCAAGCTGAAGTCCGCGTCGGTGTACATCGACACGCCGATCCGAGACCTACCGGACAAACCGATCGACATTGCCCGGGTCGTGTCGACCGGACTGCAGAAAGCCGTCGACGGTGCGGTAGCTGCGTACTGAGGTTTGGTAGAAACAGTTCGAGGTTCTCATCGATCGCAACTTCAGGAGATGCACGTGAGTGATCAGATCAAGACTGCCGTAGTGACCGGAAGCGCCCGCGGAATCGGCGCAGCCGTCGCCAAGCGTCTGGCCAAGGACGGATTCGGTGTCGCTGTCGTCGACCTCGACGAGTCCGCCTGCGCGGACACCGTCGGCGCCATCCAGTCCGCGGGCGGGCACGCCGTCGCCATCGGCGCGAACGTCGCCGACGAAGAATCGGTTCGAACCGCAGTGGACCGGATCGCCTCCGAGTTCGGTGCCCCGACCGTTCTCGTCAACAATGCGGGCATCACCCGTGACAACCTTCTGTTCAAGATGACCGTCGACGATTGGGATTCCGTTCTGGGCGTGCATCTTCGCGGCTCGTTCCTGATGACGCGTGCGGTGCAGAAGCACATGATCGATGCGAAGTGGGGTCGCATCGTCAACCTGTCGAGCACGTCGGCTCTCGGCAACCGTGGACAGGCGAACTACGCGGCCGCCAAGGCGGGTATGCAGGGCTTCACGAAGACCCTCGCTATCGAGCTCGGCAAGTTCGGTGTCACCGCCAACGCCATCGCACCCGGCTTCATCGAGACCGAGATGACGGCGGCCACCGCGGAGCGAGTCGGAGTGCCCTTCGAGGACTTCAAAGCCGCTGCGGCAGCCCAGATTCCGGTCAACCGCGTCGGACATCCCGACGACATCGCGCACCTCGCGTCGTTCTTCGTCAGCGAGGGTGCAGGCTTCATCTCGGGTCAGGTCGTGTACGCCGCGGGCGGCCCGAAAGATTAGTGCGGCTTCGCCGCCCGTGCGTGGATGGTCGGACTCTGGGCCAACTAGCCACGCACGGGTGGGTGCGCACTGCGGTACGCGGGCGACTTCGCCCCCTTGCCGGTATCGAGAGTCCGCAGCAGCGGCATCGAGCGGTAGGGAATCAGAATCGACAGAACCACCACGCTCGTCGATCGCACGACGACGCCGGAACGATTGAGTTCCAGTAGTACGTGCTGCAAGCCCATGTGCGACGCGGCCGCGATCCGGCACAGCACATCCCCGGCTCCCGTCGTCGCGAACGCTTCGAGAACGCCTGGGATGGACGACAGTTCGTCGGTCACGCTGTCCAGTGCGCCCTGCGCGATCTCCAGGGTGACGAACGCCTGGACCCCGAAACCTGCCGCTTCGACGTCGAGTCGAGGTTCGTAGCCGGCGACGACGCCGCAGTCTTCGAGCTTCTTCATCCGTGCCTGCACAGTGGCGCGTGCGATCTTCAAGCTCCGAGACAGTTCGAGCACTCCGGCCCTCGGACGTTCGTGAACGGCCTCGAGCACCGCGAAGTCCAGCGCATCCAGCTCCATGTGAGCAAAGTGTAGAGAAAGAGTGCGTGGTCGTGTGCAGGATTCGGCAATCGGCCTAGCTGTTGCTCGTCCGATTGACTACCTGGTCGCGATCCTCTGTGGTAGCAGCATGAGCATCGATCAGCTACTCACCGACGACGAACGACTCGCTTCTCTCGACGCCCGTGCGCTGCGCCAACTCGTCGGACTGGTGGAGTACGACGCCTCGGCCGATCCGTTTCCGGTGAACGGCTGGGACGCGCTGGTGTGGGTCGTCGGGAACGCGACGCAGACAGCGCACTTCTTCCGATCCGCATTCGGCATGGAACTGGTGGCCTATTCGGGGCCGACGACCGGCCACCGTGATCGGCACAGTTACGTTCTGACCAGTGGCGCAGTGCGATTCGTGATCGAGGGGGCGGTCGACCCGTCGAGCGAACTCGTCGAGCACCATCGGCGACACGGTGACGGCATCGTCGACGTCGCGTTGGCGGTACCCGACGTCGACAAGTGCATCCAGCATGCGCGACGGCAGGGCGCGACCGTGCTCGTCGAGCCGTACGACGTCTCCGACGAGCACGGGGTCGTACGGCTCGCATCGATCGGCACGTACGGGGACACGCGGCACACCCTCGTCGACCGGTCGCGGTACACGGGCCCTTACCTACCGGGGTACACGGCGCGTGCTTCGGCGGGACATCGACACGGCCGCACAGTATTCCAAGCGCTCGACCATGTCGTCGGCAACGTCGAGCTCGGCAACATGAATCGATGGGTCGACTTCTACCACCGCGTCATGGGGTTCACCGACATGGCCGAGTTCGTCGGCGAGGACATCGCCACCTACTACTCGGCGTTGATGAGCAAGGTAGTGGCCAGCGGAGACCACCGAGTGAAGTTTCCGCTCAACGAGCCGGCCGTCGGGAAGAAGCGTTCGCAGATCGACGAGTATCTGGACTTCTATCGCGGACCGGGTGTGCAGCACATCGCCCTTGCGACGCAGGACATTCTGCGATCCGTGGACGTGCTGGTCGAGGAGGGCATCGAGTTCCTGGCGACACCGGAGTCCTACTACCAGGATCCGGAGTTGCGTGCGCGCATCGGCGACGTCCGTGTGCCGGTGGAGGAACTTCAGAAGCGCGGCATCCTCGTGGACCGTGACGAGGACGGCTATCTGCTGCAGATATTCACCAAGCCGCTCGTCGACAGGCCGACGGTGTTCTTCGAGCTGATCGAACGCCACGGCTCGCTCGGCTTCGGCATCGGGAACTTCAAGGCACTGTTCGAGGCGATCGAGCGCGAACAGGCGGCGCGGGGGAATTTCTGAGTGCGCCTTCGGCGCCCGTGCGCGGATAGTCGGCCTATGGACCGACTTTCCGCGCACGGGTGGCGCAGCCGCACTCAGTAGGTGTAGAAACCTTTGCCCGTCTTGCGGCCGAGTTGTCCGGCGTCGACCATGCGCTGCAGCAGAGGCGGCGGCGCGTAGTGCGGCTCACGGAATTCGGCGTACAGGGATTCGGCGACGGCCAAGGTGACATCCAGTCCGACGGTGTCGGTCAGACGCAACGGACCCATCGGGTGCGCGCAACCGTTGACCATGCCGTCGTCGATGTCCTCGGCGCTCGCGAAGCCGGACTCGAGCATGCGAATCGCCGACACGATGTAGGGGATGAGAAGGGCGTTGACGATGAAGCCCGCGCGATCACCGGAGCGAATGGTCTTCTTGCCCAACGTGTTCGCTGCGTAGTCGGTGACCGCAGCAACGGTGTCTTCCTCGGTGACGAGGCTGACGACGATCTCCACGAGCGGCAGCACCGGCACCGGGTTGAAGAAGTGGACACCGACGACCTTGCCGGGCCGCTTCGTCGCGTTCGCCATCTTGATGACCGGGATCGACGACGTGTTGGTCGCCAGAATGCCTTCCGGCTTCACGATCGCGTCGAGCTTGCCGAACAGCTCCAGCTTGAGCGATTCGATCTCGGGTGCGGCCTCGACGACGAGATCGCGGTCCGCGAAATCGTCGATATCGAGCGTGAGAGTGATTGCCGTACGGGCTTTCTCGGCAGCGTCGGCCTCGATGCGACCGGACTTGACGGCGCGCGCGAACGACTTGTCGAGCCGAGCCTCGGCCGCGTCGGCTGCTTCCTGGGTGGTCTCGAGCACGATGACCGAGGATCCCGAGCGGGCTGCGACCTCGGCGATACCTGCGCCCATCGTGCCACCGCCGATGACGCCTACGAGTTCGATGCTCATTTCAGCAGCGCCCGCGACATGACGACACGCTGAATCTGGTTGGTGCCCTCGTAGATCTGCGTGATCTTGGCGTCGCGCATCATGCGCTCGACCGGGAAGTCGGTCGTGTAGCCGGCACCACCGAACAGCTGGACGGCGTCGGTGGTGACCTCCATGGCGACGTCGGACGCGAAGCACTTCGATGCGGCGGAGATGAAACCGAGGTTCTTCTCACCGCGCTCGGCGCGCGCAGCGGAGGTGTAGACCATGAGGCGCGCGGCTTCCACCTTCATCGCCATGTCGGCGAGCATGAACTGCACCGCCTGGAAGTTGCTGATGGACTGCCCGAACTGCTTGCGGTCCTTCGTGTATTCGATCGCGGCGTCGAGTGCACCCTGCGCGAGGCCGACGGCCTGAGCGCCGATGGTGGGACGCGTGTGGTCGAGCGTCTGCAGCGCCGTCTTGAAGCCGGTGCCGGGTTCGCCGATGATGCGATCGCCGGGGATCTTGCAGTTCTCGAAGTAGAGTTCGGCCGTCGGCGAGCCCTTGATGCCGAGCTTCTTCTCCTTGGGGCCGACGACGAATCCTTCGTCGTCCTTGTGCACCACGAACGAGGAGATGCCGTTGGCGCCCTTGTCGGGATCGGTGACGGCCATGACCGTGTACCAGTCGGACTTGCCGCCGTTGGTGATCCAACACTTCGAGCCGTTGAGGACCCAGTCGTCACCGTCGGCCGCGGCGCGGGTACGCATGCTCGCAGCGTCGGAACCGGCCTCACGCTCGGACAGTGCGTACGACGCCATCGCACCACCGGCGAGCGACGGAAGGACCTGCTTCTTCAGCTCGTCGGAGCCGTTGAGGATGAGGCCCATCGTGCCGAGCTTGTTGACGGCGGGGATCAACGACGACGATCCGCAGACGCGTGCGACCTCTTCGATGACGATGCACGTCGCGACGGAATCTGCACCCTGGCCGTCGTACTCCTCGGGGACGTGAATGGCGTTGAAGCCCGAGTTGTTGAGAGCGGTCAGCGCCTCTTCGGGGAAGCGCGAGTTCTCGTCGACGTCCTTCGCGTACGGCGCGATCTCCTTCTCGGCGAGCGCACGAATGGCTGCGCGCAACTCGTCGTGCTCCTCGGGAAGCTTGAAGAGATCGAAGTCCGGGTTTCCGGCCATGAGCGGCTGTCTCCTTGGTATCGATCGTCGGCACTGAGTGCCACGGATGGTTCCAGAGTACGGCGGTCGGCGTCGCGAATCAAGGGCCGGTTGGCACTCGGTGCCAGGTGGTCGCGTGCGAATCCGCATCGATGGGCCGCGGCAGTCGATAGACGGCTCGAGAGCGCCATCGATGCGGTCGGAATGCGGGCGAAACGCCCGGTCAGCGCCCCAGCTGCTCCGAAATCGCGTCGACGACGGCATCTCGCGACGCCCCGCGCGGGAACACGGCGACGACGACCTCGTCCGACGACGGCTGAAAGCTGGCCCTGACCTTTGACAACGCGGCCTGCAGGTCCGCAGGCGCGGTCGCGACGCCGTCGCGGATCATGCGTCGCAGCACGAAGTTGTGGGTAGCGGTGACCGTCGCACAGAACTGGATCGTCTCGAGGTGCGAGTGGTCGGGGACGGCCCCACGCAGATAGTCGACGAAGAGGCGCTCGTAGCGGAATACTGTCACGATCTCCCTGTCACGCAGTGCCGGATTGACGTGCACCACCTGGTAGCGAAGTGTCGCGTACTCCTTCCACCCGGAGAACCGATCGAACACGAGCTGGGCGGCGTCGCAGACCGCGACCCAGGGATCGTCGTGGTCACGGTCGAGGAACTCCGCGGCCTGGGTCAGCAGGATTTCGTGATCGGCGAAGATGACGTCGTCCTTGCCACGGAACTGCCGAAAGAACGTCCGACGCGAAATGCCGGCGGCCTCGGCGATGTCGTCGACCGACGTCGCGTCGTATCCGTTGGCGGAAAACAGGTCGAGGGCAGCTTTCGCCACGGCAAGGCGAAAGGCGTCGGAATCCTCGGTGTCTCGCATAGCTGACGAACGTAGCGGAATCCCTCGGCGCCCTGCTACTGGCGGTAGGGTCACCGGTAAGCAGTGCCACGTGGGAAGGAAAGAAGATCTTGGCTCTCGTCGCAGGTATCGATTCGTCCACCCAATCGTGCAAAGTGTTTGTCCGCGATGCCGATTCGGGAGAGCTGGTGCGCAGCGGGCGGGCCAAGCATCCCGACGGCACCGAGATCGACCCGGCGGCGTGGAAGGACGCGCTCGACACCGCAGTCGCCGACGCGGGCGGTCTCGACGACGTCGACGCGGTGGCCGTCGGCGCGCAGCAGCACGGAATGGTCTGTCTCGACGACGGGGGCGATGTCGTGCGGCCGGCCTTGCTCTGGAACGACATCAGGTCGGCGGCTTCGGCGCGCGACCTCGTCGACGAGGTGGGCGCGCAACAGTGGGCCGATGCCGTCGGCGTCGTCCCGCTCGCGTCGATCACCGTCAGCAAGCTGCGGTGGCTCGCGGACAACGAGCCCACGAACGCGGATCGTACTGCGGCCGTGTGCCTTCCGCACGACTGGTTGAGTTGGCACCTCGGTGGCGCAGGCAGCCTCGACACCCTGGCCACCGATCGCGGTGACGCCAGCGGCACGGGATACTTCTCCGCGGCCACGAACACGTACCGCGAAGACTTGCTGGAACTCGGTATGCGAGGCCGTAAGCCGCGGTTGCCGCGGGTCGCGGGACCGTCGGAACGCATCGGGGAGACGGCGAGCGGCGCGATCATCGGGCCCGGCACCGGCGACAATGCCGCTGCCGCACTCGGACTCGCGGCAGGTGTCGGTGACGTCGTCGTATCGATCGGTACGTCGGGTGTCGTCTCCGCGGTCACCGACGTCGGGGCGGCCGACCCGTCGGGCATCATCGCCGGATTCGCCGACGCCACCGGCAGGCAGCTGCCGCTGGTCTGCACGCTCAACGCCGCCCGGGTGCTCGACGCGACGGCGTCGCTTCTCGGCGTCGATCACGACGAATTGTCTTCGCTGGCATTGTCCACCGCGAGCGATGGCCTGGTGCTGGTGCCGTACTTCGAAGGGGAGCGGACGCCGAACCGGCCGGATGCGTCCGGTTCGATTCACGGTCTGCGACTGAACAATTCGACACCGGGGCATCTGGCGCGTGCCGCGGTCGAAGGGCTGCTGTGCGGGCTGGCCGACGGTATCGACGCGCTACGCGCGGCCGGGATCGAGACGCGACGGGTGCTGCTCATCGGCGGCGGCGCGAAGTCCGCGGCAGTTCGTGAGCTGGCGCCTGCGATCTTCGGTGTACCCGTCGTCGTGCCGGAGCCGGGCGAATACGTCGCCGACGGTGCTGCACGACAGGCGGCCTGGACACTCGCCGGCACCGCGGAACCACCGCAGTGGGCGTCGGCGCGCGCTCGGACGTACGAGGCGGATCCGACGCCTACGATTCGGGAGCGATACGCCGAGGCCGCCTCCCGCCCGTGAGCGCGAATGCACAGCCGGCAGGAGCGTAGCCTGCGGAGCGACCCGAAGGCGCTGTACATTCGCACTCACGAGAGGAGCTGCTGGCCGATCAGAACGACGGCACCGACGGTCGAGACCGCGATGGCCGTCAGCCTCAACCGGCGGCGGTCCATGACGCGATTCACGAAGCGCGACAACACGTAACCGAGAATCGCCGCCGGCGTCAGCAGCAGAAACAACCACGCGGTGTGCAGCGTGACCGCACCGGCGGCGGCGAGCGCGACCAGCGACAGGACCGAACCGACCAGAAAGAAGGCGCTCATCGTCGAGCGCAACTTCGCTCCGGTGTTCCGCTGCCACACCAGCGCCATCGGTGGGCCGCCGATCGACGTCGCCGTCGCGAGCAGTCCGGATGCCGCGCCTGCGACCACGAGATTTCGTCTGCGCGGCAATGGAATCCATCCCAGAGACGTCAAGCCGATACCGAGCAGAACGACGAACGCGAGCATCAAGGCCAGTCCGCGCTCGGGTAGCGCGACCAGGAGCAGAGCGCCGGCGATGGTGCCCGGCACCCGACCCGCGAGTGCCCAGCTCGCTCCGGACAGGTCGAGCGCCGTCCCGTCGCGAATGAGCACCATCGTGCTGACGACGATCGCCAACATGATCAGCGTGCCGGGCACCAGACCCGGGTCGACGATCGCGACGATCGGTGCCGCCAACATGCCCATCCCGAAACCGATCGACGCCTGCATCGCCGATGCGAAGAAGATCGAGGCGGCGACGACTGCGAACCCGACCGTGGTCAGACCCCCTATCACCCGGCGGCCACGAGGCCGAGGTCGTCGTCGACGAGCGGGTAGTGGCATTCGGCCATGTGGTCGGATTCGTTGCGGTCCAACGCAACCGGCGGCGCATCCGAGCTGCACTTGTCGGTCGCCTTCCAGCAGCGCGTCCGAAAACGGCAGCCCGACGGCGGGTTCAGCGGCGACGGCACCTCGCCCTTCAACAGGATGCGCTCGCCGCGCGCCTCCGCGTCGAGCTTGGGTGCTGCCGACATCAACGCTGCCGAGTACGGGTGGCTCGGGCGGTCGAAGACGGCCTCGGTCGCACCGGACTCGACGATCCGACCGAGGTACATGACGGCCACACGATCGGCGACGTGGCGCACCACGGACAGGTCGTGCGAGATGAACACGTACGAGATCCCGAGCTGCTTCTGCAGGTCGTTCAGCAGATTGAGGACCTGCGCCTGCACGGAGAGATCCAACGCGGACACCGGCTCGTCGCAGATGATCACGTCGGGGTTCAATGCCAACGCACGCGCGATTCCGAGACGCTGACGCTGGCCGCCGGAGAACTCCTGCGGGAATCGGTACTCGTCGCTGGGGCGAAGCCCCACGAGGTGCAGAAGTTCGCGCACCCGAGCGGAGCGGTCGCGGCGAGTCTTGTACAGCCCCTTGTGTGTTCGCCACGGTTCACTGATGATGTCGGCTGCGTTCATGCGGGCGTTCAGTGACCCGTACGGGTCCTGGAACACCATCTGTACGCGTCGGCGAAAGCCCAGCAGTTCCTTGCCGCGCAGACCGAACGGGTCGACGCCGTCGAAGTTCACCGTTCCGCCATCCGGGCGTTCCAGCATCATCAGCGTTCGTGCGAGAGTGGATTTACCACAACCGGATTCGCCGACGAGGCCGAGTGTTTCACCGCGGCGCAGGTCGAGGTCGATCGAATCGAGTGCGCGGAGGTTGCCGCCGCCCACCTTGAAGGTCTTGTTCAATCCGCGGACCGTCAACAACTGATCAGACATGGGACACCTCGTTCGAGAAGTGGCAGGCAGAGAAACGACCGTCGCCGACGGCTTCCAGCGTGGGTCGCTGCGCGCGACAGATGTCCCGTGCGAGAGGACATCTGGCTTGGTAGACACACCCGTCGGGGATGGAATGCAGATCGGGCGGAGTGCCGCCGATGGATTTCAGATCCTCACCGCGCGCCGCGTGCACGGGTACCGAGTCGAGCAGACCCTTGGTGTACGGATGGCGTGGGTTCGCGAAAACCTCCGACACGAGCCCGGTTTCGACGACGTTGCCGGCATACATGATCGCGACGCGGTCGGCCTCCTCCGCGACGAGCGCGAGGTCGTGCGTGATGAGGATGACCGCCATGTCGTGTTCGGTGCGCAGTTCGCGCAGCAGCGTCATGATCTGAGCCTGCACGGTCACGTCGAGCGCGGTGGTCGGTTCGTCGGCGAGCAGCACCGACGGGCTGAGCGCGACGGCCATCGCGATGAGCAAGCGCTGACGCATACCTCCGGAGAACTGGTGAGGATACGAATCGGCGCGGGACTCCTGCTGCGGGATGCCGACGCGTCGCATCAGCGAAATGGCCTCCTCGCGTGCAGCTTTCGCCGACATACCGCGGTGAATCCGGAATGGCTCGGCCAACTGGGTGCCGACGGTGTACACGGGGTTCAGTGCCGTCAGCGCGTCCTGGAAGACGATCGCCAATTCGGTGGCCGCGATGTGGCGTCGAACCTTGGTCTTGGCGGTCACCAGATCGACCCAGCCCTTCGTGTCACTGCCGAGTTCCACGGAACCATCGGTGATATCGGCGATCGGTTCGAGCAGTCCGACGACGGCTTGCGCGGTCATGGACTTACCGCAGCCGGACTCGCCGAGGAGAGCGAGGGTTTCGCCGCGCCGCGCGCTGAACGTGACGTGATCGACGGCTCGGATCACCCCCGACGGCGTGCGTAGGTCGACCGTCAGATCGCGGACGTCCATGGCGACCCGGTCGGTGTCGGGGCGGACGACGGCAGGTGCACTCATGAGACGACCTTTCGGACGGGAACGAGGCGGGACTTGGCGGAACGGGGGACGGTCAGGCGCCACCGCTGCGCCGGGTCGGTCGCGATGCGTGCCCAGGCGGCGAGCACGGTGGCCGACACGGTGGTGATGACGATGGCGAGGCCGGGGAAGAACGACAGCCACCATGCGGTCTGCAGATAGGTGCGGCCCTGCGCGACCATGAGACCCCAACTGACGTCGGGCGGCTGTATACCGATGCCCAGGAAGCTGAGCGACGATTCGGCCAGCATGACGAAGCAGAAATCAAGCGTGGCGACGGTCAGCAACGTGGGGAGCAGGATGGGCGCGACGTGACGTCGGATCACCGCGCCGCTCGACGCGCCGAACGTGCGGGCGGCGTCGACGAACAGCCGACTCTGCAGTTCCGCGGACTCCGCACGCGCAGTGCGGAGGTAGATCGGAATACGCGTGATCGCAAGGATCAGAACGATGTTCGCGGCGCTGGGCGAGAAGACGTACAACACGACGACGGCCATGAGCAACGACGGAAAGCTCATGATGACGTCGGCGACGCGCATCGCCGTGGTCTCGCGCCATCCCCGGTGGTAGCCGGCCCACATTCCGATGATCGAGCCTACGATCGCCGACAGGATGACTGCGGGGATCGCCACCGACAGCGTGGTCTGGCACGCGACGATCAATCGTGCGAGCATGCTGCGTCCGAGAGGATCGGTCCCGAGGACGTTCATCCACCCGGTATCGAGGGTGAACGGCGGGAGGTTCGACCGACTCAGATCCTGGTCGGTGGCTGCGTCGCCGACGAGCATCGGCCCGAAGATCGCCGTCAGGAACACCAGGACGAGAATCCCGGCGGCGACGGTGGCGACTCGGTCACGCAGCAGCAGCCGCCACAGCGGAGCGGAGCTCGTACGGGAAGTAGGCTTTCCGGCCGGAACCTCCTCGGGCTCCGACGTTTTCGGTGCGTCGAAATCGAGTGACATGGTGGCCTCCTAGACCTTCGCCTTGTCGCGAACACGGGCGTCGAGCAGTGCGTAGCAGGCGTCGATGACGATGTTGAGAAGGAAGATGCTGACGGCCGTCAGCAGAACGGCCGCTTGGAGAACCGCGAAGTCGCGCTGCAGGATCGCGTCGATCATGAGCTTGCCGATGCCGGGCCACCCGAAGATCGCTTCGACGACGACGGCTCCGTTGACGAGACCGACCATCAGGTCGCCCGCGACGGTCAGTGCCGGGGCTGCGGCGTTGCGCAGTGCGTGGTGCGTGACGACGCGAACATCGCTTGCGCCTTTGCTTCTCGCGAGTCGAACGTAGGGCGCGGACAACGCAGCGACCATCGCTCCGCGGACGACCTGGGTGAGGACGCCGAGCGGACGGATCAGCAGCGTGGCGATCGGGAGGATCCAGGACAGCATTCCCGCACCGGTGCCCGACGTCGGCAGCACCCCGAACGTGACGGCGAACAGCCACACACCCATGATCGCGAACCAGAAGTCCGGGATGCTGGCCGCGGTCATGGACAGCAGGCTCGAGACGCGGTCGGCGAGCGAGTTGGGGCGGTAGGCGGCCCAGCATCCGATGACGATCGCGCCGAGAACGGCGAGGAACATCGTCATGAACGCGAGCTGCAGCGTCGCGGGGAATGCGCGCAACGCCATCGTCGACGCGGCCTCACCGGTGCGCAGGGAGTCGCCGAAATCGAGATGCACGACGCCCTGGAGGTAGTCCCAGAGTTGCGTCAGCAGAGGCTGATCGAGCCCGTTCGACGCCCGGAACGCCTCGCGCTGAGCCTGAGTCGCGGATTCGGGGAGGTAGAGGCTCGTCGGGTCACCGGTGAGTCGCGCCAGTAGGAACACGCCCAACAGGACGACGATCAGCGGCACGAGGCTGGTGTAGATCCGGCGACGGAGGAATCTGAACATGTTCGGCCTCAGTCCGTTTCGGTGGAGTCGTTGCGCGTCATCGCTGCGAGATGCATCTCGTCGACGGTTGCGGAGTTGGGTGTGTAGTCGACCGAGTCCGCCTTGGCGAGAACACCTTCCATATGGGCGATGAACGCCATCTGCATGATGTCCGCGGGCTCGTCGGCGAAGAGCTGTTCGTACGCTTCCTGACGCGCATCTCCGGTGAGGGCCGCGGCCTCGTCGACGCGCTCGTCGAATTCCGCTGTGCCACCGGCGCTCTGGAAGCCGTCGCTCTTCAGGTACTGATCGGCGGTGAACGCCGCGTCGCCTGCCTGATTGCCGTGCTGGATGACGAGTAGATACGGCCCGACGTTCGGGAACGGACGTTCCTGGTACTCGGCGGTGCCGGCGGAGTCCGTCATCTCGATGGAGACGTTCATGCCGATCTTCGACAGTGCATGCTGGACGACTTCGAGTGTCTCGTTGACCTTGGGGAACTGCCCGGTCCGTCCGATCAGCCGGATGGGGGCGTCGACGGGAACGCCGTCGGCGCGGGCTTCGTCGATGAGTTGCTGTGCCTTCTCGGGGTCGTACGGCCACGGGGTCAACTCGTCGTTGTATCCGATGACGCCGTCCGAGATCAGCTGCGCTGCAGGCTTTCCGAGGCCCTGGAACAACGCGTCGACGATGCCGTCGCGGTTGACCGCGTAATTGATCGCCTGACGCACGCGCATGTCGTCGAGAGGGGGCTCTTCGAGCTGGATGCGAACAGCCGTCGTCTCGTTGTTGGGGTACGAGACTCCGAGGTCGCCTGCGCCGTCCTCCGGTCCGAGTGACGTCGCGATCTCGGCCTCGCCGTTGGAGACCATCGAGGCGCGGACGCTGCCCTCGCTACGCCACTGGTAGGTAGCGCGAGCGTAGTCCGGCTTGTCGCCCCAGTACGTCTCGTTGCGGACCAGCGACAGGCGCTGTCCGTACTCCCAGTTGTCGATGGCGTACGGGCCCGTACCGATCGGCTCGCGGACGCGTTCGGTCATGCTGTACGTCCGCGGCACCATCTCGATGAACGACAGTTTGAGCGGGAGAATGGGGTCGGCAGCAGGCGCGGCGACGCTGATCGTCAGCGGATCGACGATGCGGACGTCGAGGTCGGCGTCGCCGAAGACGTAGCCTTCGACGTTGCATCCGAGGTCCGAGTTGACGGCTCTCTCGATCGAGTGTGCCGCGTCCTCCGCCTCGAACGGGCTACCGTCGCTGAACGTCACTCCGGGGTGCAGCGCGAACGTCCACTCGCGGTCCGAGACCTGGGTCCAGGAGTCGGCGAGCTTCGGTTCGAGTGTGCCTTCGCTCGGGTTCCGCTCCATCAACGGTTCGGTGATGTTGGACCGAGTGACCACCCCGATGGAGGTCATGGACACGTCGCAGGCTTCCAGCGTCGGAGGTTCTTCCTGCAGGACGATCCGTAAAGTATCCGCGCTCGCGGCCGTGCCGGCGCCGGAGTTCGCGACCGTGCATCCGGTGGCGATCATCGAAAACGTAAGTGCGCCAGCGATGGTGATCGCGGTGCGCGTGGTCCGTCCCTGCTGCACTTCGAGTGCAGGGCTCATGGGGGCCTCCAAAGGGGAGAATGTGACGGGCTGTCGCCGCGTGTGACGGTAGCCACACGTTATGAGGGGGGTGTAGAGCCGTCAACCGGCGCTGGCGCCGTATGCAGGGAGTTTCGTGGGTCACATCGGTGCTGCGTAAGCCGCCCAGCTCACAGCGCAGGGCATCTGACCTGGTAGAACGAGGTGTGGTTAGGTCACCCATGCTTGCGGCCCAGGCTCTATCATGCCGTTTGAGTATCAATCCATGTTATTTACGTGTTGGACAGGTATCCGACGGGCGACATAACGTACCAGAAAACGCGCACGTCCCCGGCCCGGCGAGGAGTTTCGAATGACGACAGTCGAGAAGGCGAAAGACGCTGTTGTGCAGAGTGATTCGCGCAGCAGCGGGAGGGTGCTCCGAGTCGGGCCTCTGAAGCCGTCACTCATGGACACACTTACCGGTGACTACGACGCCCTCGTGCTGCCCGAGCCTTCCGAGCGTGCGGCTTTCTTCTCTCAGCACGGTGAGTCGATCACTGCGGCGGTCACTTCGGGGCGCACGGGCGTCGACGCGGAGTTGATGTCGCATCTGCCCAACCTCGGCGCGATCGTGCACTTCGGCGTCGGGTACGACACCACCGACGTCGACGCAGCCGCGCAGCGCGGCATCGGCGTCAGCAACACTCCCGACGTGCTGAACGATTGCGTCGCAGATCTCGCCGTCGGGTTGGTGATCGACGCATTGCGGCAGGTGTCGTTCTCCGACCGCTACGTCCGCGCAGGCCGCTGGATCTCCGACGGCAACACACCTCTGACGCGTCAGGTCACCGGTAAGAGAGTGGGCATCATCG
Source organism: Rhodococcus sp. BP-261 (assembly GCF_019835205.1). Taxonomy (NCBI): domain Bacteria; kingdom Bacillati; phylum Actinomycetota; class Actinomycetes; order Mycobacteriales; family Nocardiaceae; genus Rhodococcus; species Rhodococcus sp. BP-261. The sequence goes on from NZ_JABUCO010000013.1 coordinate 90,048, forward strand.
GACTCGGCCGGATCGGTACTGCCATCGCAGATCGCCTCGTCGGTTTCCGTTGTGCCATCAGCTATCACAACCGGAACGAGGTCGACGGTTCGCCGCACACGTACTTCTCGACGCCGGCAGCTCTCGCGGGCGCTGTCGACGTTCTGATCGTCGCAGCGTCGGGCGGAAAGGGAACGCGGCATCTCGTCGACGCCGACGTCCTCGATGCCCTGGGTCCGCAGGGTTACCTGATCAACATCGCGCGGGGAAGCGTCGTCGACGAGGACGCTCTTGTCGAACGTCTCACCGACGGCCGACTCGCGGGGGCGGGGCTGGACGTGTTCGCGAACGAGCCCGCTGTCCCTGAGGCCTTGCTGACGTTGGACAACGTCGTACTGCTGCCGCACGTCGGTAGCGGAACAGTGGAAACCCGAGCCGCCATGGAGGCGTTGACATTGCAGAATCTCGATCAGTTCCTGGCCGACGGCACGCTGACGACGCCGGTGACGCGATGACCGTCGTCGTCGGCTATTCGCCGACAGCAGAAGGCAAGGGCGCGTTACCGTTCGCGTTCGCCGAGGCGGTGCAGCGTGGAACAGATCTGGTCATCGTGGCCGAGGAGGACAGCGCTGCCGACGCCGCGTTCGGTGCCGCCGTCGAATCCGCTCGCGACGAAGCGGGCGGGCTGGGCGTCGCGGTGAAGATCCACGACAACGAGCCGGGACGATCGCACGCAGACAACCTGATCGACCTGTCGTACGTCGAAGGGACGCAACTTCTCGTCATCGGGATCCGTCGTCGCTCACCCGTCGGAAAGTTGTTGATGGGCAGCATCTCTCAGCGTGTCATCCTCGAAGCGCAATGTCCGGTGACGGCCGTCAAGCCGCCGGTGGGGTTGCCGCGCTGACAGGAGACGCATTCTGCTCGGACTGACCAGGTCTCGGGTCCATCCACGACTGAGCCCCCGCCTCGATACGAGGTCGGGGGCTCGGTGCGTCTCAGCGGACGGACGTCACCACCAGCCGAGGTTCGAGCCGTTGGTGAAGATGGCGATGGCGTCGTTGATGAGGGAGAACAGGATGCCGAGCATGTGAGGGGTGTTCCTTTCGTAGTGCTGTCGTGGTGCCGCAACTCCCCGTAGCGAGGTCATGTCGCCCCGGGTGTCAACTCTATGTCGTCCTGTAGACCCATTTCGTTAGCGGGCCTCAACTGAGCCGGTCTTCGAACATTTGTTCGACAAAGTGCGAAAGTTGGGCTAGAGTGGGTTCATGCTTTCGGGGGAGAGTGTTGCCGGCCTTGCCGACGACGTGGGGGTTGCAAGCGCGCGGGCAGTGCTGCCGATTTCCGACGCCTCCCTCCTGGCTGCTGTGGAATCCATGGAAAGTGCGTGGGATTCGGTCGCCGATGTGGATACGAGCATGCTCGACGACGCCGACCGCCGTGCCCTTCTGGTGCGGATGGAGAAGCTCTCTCGGGCGATGTACGGCACCTCGCACACCTGGCTGACCGAACTGATCGAGAACGACGGTCTGGCAGTGCTTCCGGACAGGACGAATGCGTCGCGGTTGGCGAGTTTGCTGCTCGTCGACCCGAGTGTCGCAGGCAAGCGCATCAAGATCGCGGCCAAGATCGCCGACGGTCGTGCGCTGACGGGAGAGAAGCTGGAGCCGCAGTACCCGACGACTGCCGAGGCTCACCGCGACGGGCACATCGACGCTGCCCACGTCACCGTCATCGACGAGTTCTTCAAAGATCTGCCGGGAGCAGTGGATCACGATTCGAAGGTTCAGTCCGAGATCCTGTTGTCCGATCTGGCGAAACAGGTTACGCCCGAACAACTTCGAGTGGCCGCAGCCCGGCTGCACGCGCTTCTGGATCCGGACGGATCGCTGAAAGACGAGAAGGATTCGATAGCGAAGTGCTTCTTCCGGCTCGGGCGGCAAGGCAAGGACGGACTCAGCAAGGGTAGCTTCGTCATCGACGCAGAGTTCCGTGCATACCTCGAACCGATCCTGGCCAAGTACGCGAAGGCGGGGAACTGCAACCCGGACGAGCCGAAGCCAGTCGCAGAGGACGACCCGAGCGACACGTCGAACGACGAACCGACGTTGTTCGACCGTGATGAGGACTCCGACAGCCCCGGTGGCGAGTCCGGCCCCAAAGACTCCGCTAGCCCTGGTTGCGACTCCGGTTCCGCGGACTCCGACAGCCCCGGTGGTGAGTCCGGTTCCCCGGACTCCGACAGCCCCAGTAGCGACTCCGGTTCCGCGGATCACTCTGCCTCTACCCGCGACTCGGTGAACTCCGAGGACGAGAAGCGCCGAGCCGGACGGGATATGCGCAACCAGGGCCAGCGAAACCACGATGCGATGAAGGCGGTACTGCGTCAGATGCTGGCGTCGGGGAATCTGGGCCAGCACCGAGGCCTCCCGGTGACGGCAGTGATCACGATGACGGCGAAGGACCTGGAAACCGCGTCGGGGCATGCTGTCACGGGCACCGGTTCGCTGGTGACCGTCCGCGATGCGATACGGATGGCGTCGCACGCCCACCAGTACCTGGCGATTTTCGACGACGACGGACAGGCCCTCTACCTCGGCCGCTCGAAGCGCCTCGCGTCGGCAGACCAGCGGATCGTTCTGATGGCCCGAGACCGGGGATGCACGTTCCCGATGTGCACCCGTCCTGCGACCTGGTGCCAAGTCCACCACCTGAACGAGTGGGCCACCGGAGGCGAGACCGACATCGACTCCCTCACCTTCGGTTGCGACCTGCACCATCCGCTCGTCGGCGACGGTCCGAACGACTGGGCCACGACGACGACAGGCCCCGATCATCCCCAGCCGGGCCGAACTCAGTGGCACCCACCCGAATCCGTCGACCCGGATCGCCGCGGCATGGTGAATCACTACCACCATCCGCAGGAGTATCTGTACTCCGAGCCGGAGGACCCGGAGCCGTAGCTTCGGTGCGCGTTGTCCTGCGCGAAACGATTCCACGAGCGGTGCAGAGCGAAATCTGCACCGCTCACAGTCATGCCTGAACGCAGATACCGCCAGCCGGGCCCGAGTCAGTCCCACCCAGCCCACCCCGTCAGCTCCACTCCCGTGCAGGCAGGACGTCCGACATGAACCTGTGCAACGCTGGGTTCTCGTTGTCCGGCCTCCAGGCGGCGTGCAGCTCGACCGGTCGCTTGGGCGTCGTGTCGATAGGCCGGAACACGACGCCTTCCGGCTGCATGGTCCGCGACGACGAGGGAACCAGTGCCATTCCGATTCCCGAGCGCACCAGTACCAGCATCGTGTGCACCTGCGTCACGTATTGCACGTACCGAGGCGTGACGCCGACGACGGTGAACGTGCTGATCAGCAACTCGTGAAAGTACCGGGCATCGACGGGCGAGTACATGACGATCGGCTGGTCGTCGAATTCCTCGATCGTCAGCTTGTCGTGCTGCGCGAGCGGGTGCGATTCCGGCAGGGCGGCGACGAACGACTCGTGCAGCACCGGTCGGGACGAGATGCCCGGCCTGTTCAACGGAGGCCTGGCGAGTCCGAGGTCGATGTCGCCGATCGCCAGCGACTCCATCTGTACCGCCGAGACCATCTCGCGCAGAACCACTTTGACGTCGGGAAGCTGCTCTCTCGCTTTCTCGAGCAGCTGCGGCAAGACCGCATGCGCGGAGGCGCCCGTGAATCCGACTGTGACGGTACCGAGATCGCCGGTGGGGACGCGTCGCACGGTCAGTACTGCGCCTTCGGCCAGGTGCACGATCCGGCGGGCGTCGGGAAGGAACGCGACGCCTGCTGCCGTCAGCGTCACGGAACGGCTGGTGCGGTCGATGAGCTGGACGCCGACCTCGTTCTCGAGCTGCTGTATCTGCCGACTGAGCGGCGGCTGCGTCATGTGCAGTCTCTCGGCGGCGCGGCCGAAGTGAAGTTCCTCGGCGACCGCGATGAAGCACGTGAGCCTGTTGAGCGAGAACAATTCATTCACTCCTGATATCGAAGAAAGCCGCTCGCGGTCAGGTCGGGTATCAACTTAACCTACGAGCGGCCATCGCCGATCAGTTACCAGCGGGGGCTGGTGTTCTCGAAACTCGGGTCGATGCTCTTCATGTACCCGGTGTCGTCGCGGTCCCGCAGACCGCAGTCGAGATACTGCCGATGCAACGCGGCGAGTGCGTCGTCGTCGATCTCGATGCCGAGTCCTGGCCCGGTAGGAACGGCGACGACGCCGTCGACGATCTCGAGAACCCCGGGCTTGACGACGTCCTCGGTCTTCCACGGCCAGTGCGTGTCGCATGCGTACGTCAGATTCGGCGTCGCCGCCGCCAGATGCACCATCGCGGCCAGGCTGATCCCCAGGTGGCTGTTGGAGTGCATCGACAAGCCCATGTCGAAGTTGTCGCACACACCCGCGAGCAGACGAGAACGCTGCAGACCGCCCCAGTAGTGATGGTCGGACAGTACGACCTGCACCGAATCTCGCAGTACAGCAGGCTTGAGCTGATCGAATGCGACGACACACATGTTGGTGGCGAGAGGCATCTTCGCCTCTCGTGCCACCTCGGCCATGCCGTCGAGCCCGGGCGTCGGGTCTTCCAGGTATTCGACGATGCCGTCGAGTTCGCCGGCCACCCTGATGGACGTGTCGACGGTCCATGCGGCATTCGGATCGAGCCGCAGCGGCAGTTCCGGGAAGGCTTCCCGCAATGCTTTGATTCCCGCGATCTCCTCGTCGGGCGGAAACACTCCACCCTTCACCTTGATCGCTCCGAAGCCGTACTCGCCGATCATCTTTCGGGCCTGCCGAACCAGCCCGCCGGGATCGAGCGCCTCACCCCACTCGTCGGGCTCGGCACCGGGATGTGCCGCCCACTTGTAGAACAGATAGGCGCTGAACGGAACCGCGTCTCTGACCCTGCCGCCCAACAGATCCGACACCGGACGCCCGAGGATCTTGCCCTGCACGTCGAGGCAGGCGACCTCGAACGGCGAGAAGACGCGATCCGTCGTGCTCGCGGTCGTGATCATCCCGGCGACGCCGTCGCCGCCGGTGACGATCGACGACGCCAGTTGGGTATCGATGGCAGATCGAATCTCGTTGAGCGCGAACACGTCCAGGCCGGTGATTGCCTCGGCTGCCGCCTCCATCCGCGCGACGTGCGCCGTGTCCGCGTACGTCTCGCCGAGACCGACGATGCCTGCGTCCGTGTCCAACTGGATGATCGCACGCAGGGCGTACGGCTGATGGACACCGACGGTGTTGAGCAGCGGCGGATCAGCGAAGGCAACGGGCGTGATGCGCGCGCCCGTGATCCTGATCGGCGCGGCCATCAGTGCACCGCGAGCTCGTGTCCGAGAACCGCGCGGCCGTTCGCGACGATCTCGGTGAGTTCGCTCAGGTGTGCACTGCTGATGTCGACGAGCGGCGGACGGACCGGGCCGGCCTCGATGCCTTCCATCGTGACGCCCGCCTTGATGAGCGAGACCGCATAGCCGGGAACCTGGTCGCGCAGACGCACGAGGGGGTGGAAGAACTCGCGCAGCAGCGTCGCAGTCAGCTTCTCGTTGCCGCTTTCGAGCGAGCGGTAGAAGGCGAGTGCCAGCTCCGGCGCGAACGCGAACGTGGCCGAGGAGTACAGCGTGACACCGATCGCGCGGTACGCCTGCTGCGAGACCTCTGCCGTCGGCAGGCCGTTGAAGAACTGGAACTGCTTGCCCGACGGTTCCAGCGCGTCGAGCACCGCGCGGACGATGCGGCCGACCTGATCGAGATCGCCTGTGCCGTCCTTGAATCCGACGACCGTCGGCAGCTGTGCCACCGCGACTGCCGACGATTCAGTGAAGCGTGCGTTGCTGCGGTTGTACACGATGAGCGGCAGATCGGTCGTGTCCGCGACAGCCTTGGTGTAGCCGACGAGACCGGCCTGAGGCATCGTCACGAGGTACGGCGGAAGGAGAAGGATGCCGTCCGCACCGTTCTCCTTCGCGCTGCGTGCGAACGCCTGGGCCTGCACGACGGATCCGCCCGCGCCGGCGTAGACCGGAACACGGCCGGCGACGACGTCGACCGCGGTGCGCACGATCTTGCCGAACTCTTCGAGTCCGAGCGCATGGAATTCTCCGGTACCGCACGCGATGAACACGCCACCGGGGCCGGCGTCGACGCCCTTGGCGACGTGGGCCGCCAGCAGGTCGTAATCGACCTCGCCGGCTGCGGTGAACGGGGTGACGGGGAAGAAGAGGACTCCGTCGAGCATGGTCTTGTCTCCTGTGATCGTGGGCAGTCGTATGGGCAGTCGTGTGTGGAGGGGGGATCAGTCTTGGGTGAGGGCGCCGTCGACGCGTCGCCAGATCCCGTCGGGGTTGCCGTCGGCAATTGCACTGGGAAGCAACGACTTCGGGACGTCCTGGTAGGCGACCGGACGCAGGAAGCGTTCGATGGCGAGAGAACCGACCGACGTGGTGCGCGAATCGGAGGTGGCGGGGAAGGGCCCGCCGTGAACCATCGCGTGACCGACCTCGACGCCGGTGGGCCAGCCGTCGAACAGGATCCGTCCGGCCTTCAGCTCGAGAGTCGACAGCAGCTTGCCTGCCTCCGCGTGATCCGCGTCGTCGCCGTGGATCGTGGCGGTGAGCTGACCCTCGAGGCGGACGGCCACGTCACGAACCTGCTGGGCGTCGCGGCAGCGCACGATCAAGCTGGAGGCGCCGAAGACTTCCTGCTGCTCGACTTCGGACGTGACGAACGTGTCTGCGTCGGTGGTGAACAGCGCTGCGCGGCAGGCGTTCGGCGCGTCGGTTTCGGTGCCGCGAGCCAGCTCCGTCGCGGACTTCCCGAGTTCTTCGACGCCGCTCGCGTACGAGGCAGCGATGTTGGGGGTCAGCATCGTCGTCGGAGCAGCCTCGGACACGGCAGCCCGAGCGGCCTCGACGAACGTGTCCAAACCGGGGCCGTCGACGGCGATGACGAGTCCGGGGTTCGTGCAGAACTGGCCCGACCCCATCGTGAGAGACCCGACGAACGCGCGTCCCAGGTCGGCGCCACGGGAGTCGAGCGCTGCACTCAGAACGAAGACGGGATTGATCGAGCTCATCTCGGCGTACACCGGAATCGGTTCACGACGGCCTGCGGCGGCAGCCACGAGAGCCGTTCCACCCGAACGTGATCCGGTGAATCCGACGGCCTTGACTCGCGGATCGGTCACGAGCGCGGTCCCGAGCGTGCGGCCCGATCCGTACAGCAGCGAGAAGGTGCCTGCGGGCATTCCGGTCGACGCGACGGCGTCGGAGACTGCACGACCGACGAGCTCGGAAGTTCCGGGGTGGGCGTCGTGAGCCTTGACGATGACAGGGCATCCGGCGGCGAGAGCCGACGCCGTGTCGCCGCCCGCGACCGAGAACGCGAGGGGGAAGTTGCTGGCACCGAAGACGACGACGGGGCCGAGCGGAACCTTCCGCTGACGAATGTCGGCGCGGGGGAGCGGGGTGCGGTCCGGGATGGCCGGGTCGATGCGCGCACCGTTCCAGCTGCCCTCACGCAGGACCGATGCGAAGAGCCGAAGCTGGCCCGTCGTCCGTGCGACTTCACCGGTGATACGGGCTTTGGGCAGTCCGGACTCGGCGACCGCGCGGTCGATCAGCGTCTCGCCCAGCGCGGCGATGTTGTCGGCGATGGTGTCGAGGAACTGTGCACGCGACTGCGACGACGTGGAGCGGTAGGCGTCGAACGCTGCTGCTGCCGCGGACGTCGCCTGCTCGACCTGGCCGAGGTCACCGTGCTTGTAGGAGGGTTCGAGATTCTCGCCGGTGCTCGGGTCGATCCCGTGGACTGCGGTGCCGGTGCCCTGCACGGACTCGCCGGCGATGATCGACGCGCCGACCAATTCGGTGGACTGCGTGAGCGATGCTGTCATGCGGACTCCTTTTCGTGTACATGGCCGAGCTGTGTAGATCGCCAAGCGTGTGTGAGGCAGCGGATCGGTCCGGCCGTGGCGCGTGACCTGCCTCATAGATGACGACGTTATGCCTGTGATCGATACGTGTCCAAGTCAAAAGATGGTGCTGTCGATGCTCGTCTGGTATCGATCCACGTCCCGCGCCCCGGGTTGTATCGATGCAGATCGTGAATCAGTTCATGCCTAGTTGGTCTTGGACATGAATCGTCGGCGGTGCTTAAGGTCATGTGAGCCGAGTCACCGGTCACACGGTGCTGCGCCCGCATCACACGTGGTCCTACAGGTCTGTGCGCGAACACAGACCGGACCCGATCTACAGAAAGGAGTGGCCGTTGTCGATCACTCTTCCGCCGACTCCTGCCGTGGACTCCGCAGTGGCGAAGATCTTCCGCCGCGTGGTTCCGCTGTTCATCATCATGTTGGTCTGCAACCAGCTCAACAGGTCCAACATCGGCTACGCACGCGAGCATCTCGAGGCCGACGTCGGAATCAGCGCTGCCGCATACGGATTCGGTGCAGGCGTCTTCTTCATCGCCTACGCGCTCTTCGAACTGCCCAGCAACGTGATGATGGAGAAGTTCGGCGCCAAGATCTGGTTGACGCGCATCATGGTCAGCTGGGGAACCATCTCGTTCCTGATGGCCTTCGTCAACGGCCCGACGATGTTCTACATCCTCCGATTCCTCCTCGGAGCTGCCGAAGCGGGCTTCTTCCCGGCGATCATCTTCTACTTCGCGAAATGGCTGCCGAACACCCACCGCGGACGTGCGACCGCGTTGTTCGTCGCCGGCTCGTCGATCGCCGCGGCGATCTCGGGCCCGTTGTCCGGCCCGCTTCTGTCGCTCGACGGCCTGTTCGGCCACCGCGGTTGGCAGTACCTGTTCGGCATCGAAGGTCTGCTGTCCGTCGTCGTCGGAATCATCGCGTACTTCCTCATCGACTCCCACGTCAAGGACGCCACCTGGCTGACCGACGAGGAAAAGCGCGACCTGAACGCGACGATCGCCGCCGAGGAGGCCGCGAAGTCCGAGACCTCCGGTATGGGAGACGGTCGTTCACGCTGGAAGATGCTGCTCGACCCGAAGCTCATGCTCTTCATCTGGATCTACTTCGCGATCCAGCTGTCGATCTACGCCAACACGTTCTGGCTCCCGTCGATCATCAGGCGCATCGACGGAACGAACGACATCACCGTCGGACTGCTGTCGTCCCTGCCGTGGATCTGCGCAGTGTTCGCGATGTACTACATGTCCAAGATCGGTGACCGGACCGGCAACCGTCGCCCGCTGCTGATCGTCGCGCTGCTCACTGCGGCCGTCGGAACGCTGCTCGCCGCCGTCGCGACACCGTGGATCGCACTGATCTTCCTGTGCATCGCCGCGATGGGCTTCAAGAGCGCAAGCCCGTTGTTCTGGTCGATCCCGCAGTCGACACTGCACCCGATGGTGCTGGCCGCGGCCATCGCCGTCATCAACTCCGTCGGCAACCTCGGTGGATTCGTCGCACCGTTCAGCTTCGGCCTCATCCAGGACGCCACCGGGTCCGTGACCTGGGGCCTGTACGCCCTGGCGGCGTGCTCGGCGCTCGCAGCACTGTCGGTGCTGTTCATCAAGAAGTCCAGCAAGGATACTGTTCCGAACGCTACCGAGAAGGTTCGATCATGAACGCACGTACCACCACTCCCGTCGTCGCCGAGATGCGCGTCGTGCCGATCGCAGGACACGACGACATGCTGCTCAACCTCAGTGGCGCGCACGCGCCGTACTTCACGCGAAACCTGGTGATTCTCACCGATTCCGACGGCCGCGTCGGCGTCGGGGAAGTTCCCGGTGGCGAGCCGATCAGGCGATGCCTCGAAGACGCGCGATCCCTCGTCGAGGGTGCGTCGATCGGCACGTACAACGCGGTGCTCCGATCGATGCGCACGGCGTTCTCGGACAGAGATTCCGGTGGTCGTGGAGCGCAGACATTCGATCTACGCATCGCCGTGCACGCGGAGACCGCCGTCGAGTCGGCCTTGTTGGACCTGCTCGGCCAGCACCTGGGCGTCAGTGTCGCCGCCCTGCTCGGCGAGGGCCAGCAGCGTGAGAAGGTGCAGGCGCTCGGCTACCTGTTCTTCGTGGGCGACGCCGCCAAAACCGACCTCGCGTACCGCACCGCCGCGGACGAGGGCGCAGGCGCCGACGACTGGGAACGCATCCGGCACGAGGAAGCGCTGACTCCCGACGCCGTCGTGCGGCTGGCCGAAGCGGCACAAGAGCGGTACGGCTTCCAGGATTTCAAGCTCAAGGGCGGCGTATTGCCTGCCGCCGAGGAGGCCGCAGCCGTCATCGCACTCGCGCGGCGATTCCCCGACGCACGAATCACGTTGGACCCCAACGGGGGCTGGCTACTGAAGGAAGCGATCGAGACCTGCCGCGGACTGCGCGACGTACTCGCGTACGCCGAGGATCCCGTCGGGCCCGAAGGCGGCTTCTCCGGTCGCGAAGTCATGGCCGAGTTCAAGCGCGCGACCGGCCTCCCGACCGCGACCAACATGATCGCCACCGATTGGCGCGAGATGGGCCACACCATCCGATCGGGTGCCGTCGACATCCCGCTCGCCGACCCGCACTTCTGGACGATGAACGGTTCGGTGCGCGTCGCGCAACTGTGCGACGCATGGGGACTGACGTGGGGATCGCACTCCAACAACCACTTCGACGTGTCCCTCGCGATGTTCACGCATGTGGCCGCTGCCGCACCCGGCGACATCACGGCCATCGACACGCACTGGATCTGGCAGGACGGACAGCGCGTCACCAAGGATCCGTACCGCATCGAGGGCGGCTACCTGACGGTGCCCGACAAGCCGGGCCTCGGCGTCGAACTCGATTGGGACAGAGTCGACGCGGCACACGAGCTGTATCAGCGCGAAGGCCTCGGCGCTCGCGACGACTCGATCGGCATGCAGTACCTGATCGACGGGTGGGCATTCGACAGCAAGCGGCCCGCCCTCGTTCGGTGACGGTGGACCGATGAAGATCGTCGTCGGAGATCGAAACGTTCTGCCGCACAGGGAGCAGTTGTCGATGGGGCTCCCGGACGACGTCGAGGTCGTCTGGGTCGTCCCGTTCGACGAGGCCACCGCCATCGAAGAGCTCGGTGACGCGGACGTGTACGTGGGCGGTCGGTTCAGTGCGGCGATGGGCGCTGCGGCACCGCGCCTTCGCATGATTCATGTTGCCGGCGCGGGCACCGACAATGTCGACCGTTCCGGTCTCGGTCCGGATGTTCTCGTCTGCAACACCTTTCACCACGAGCAGTCGATCGCCGAGTACGTCGTCGCCGCGACCGTCATGATGCGTCGTGACTTCCTGGTACAGGATCGTGCATTGCGCGACGGGCGTTTCCGAACATCGGTCTACGATCCGTCGATTCCGCAGCCGATGTCGTTGAGCGGAGCCCGAATCGGATTCGTCGGATTCGGGCACATCGGTCAACGGACGTGGAGGCTGTTCGAGGCCTACGGCTGCGTCGGCGCCGCGGTCACCGGAAGCGGACGAGACACCGGCGCGTCGTTGGAATGGCATTCGGACACAAATGATCTCGTGAACTTGATGCAGTGGTCCGACGTCGTCGTCGTGTCCGCACCGTTGACCGACGACACGCGCGGCATGATCGGGGCTTCCGAGTTGGCGTCCCTGGGGGCCGACGGCGTATTGGTGAACGTCGGGCGCGGCCCGCTGGTGCAGGAGCAGGCGCTGTTCGACGCGTTGTCGGACAGGGTGATTGCGGCCGCTGCCATCGACGTCTGGTACCGGTACCCAGGGCCCGACGGTGTCGGAAAGCCGAGCGCACTGCCGTTCGAAGAGCTGCCGAACATCTTGATGACCCCGCACTCGTCCGGCGTCACCCATCACACCTTCGTCGGGCGGGTTGCGGACATCGCCGCGAACATCACCAGGCTTCACCAACGGGAGATGCAGTGCAGGTATTGAATGAATGCATGCACAAATAGTGTTGGACCGGAATCGATCTGGGTCATAGCGTGTGAGGCAGACCACGACCACCGTTCAAGGGAGTTCGCCGCAGTGTCCACATCTTTCACGACGAAGCCGACGAGCGGACTCACCGCTCCCGATGCCGCGATCAAGGCCCTCGCGGCAGGCGATGCGACGATCGACCGCATCGCCCACGTGAAGCTGTCGTCCATCACGCTGCCGCTCGAGAATGCGATCAGCGACGCCAAGGTGCTCACCGGCCGTCAGAAGCCCATGACCGAGGTAGCGTTCCTGTTCGCCGAGATCACGACCGAACAGGGACACGAGGGTATCGGTTTCAGTTATTCCAAGAGGGCAGGCGGCCCAGCCCAATTCGCCCATGCGCAGGAGATCGCTCCCGTTCTGATCGGTGAGGATCCCAGCGACATCGGCAAGATCTGGACCAAGCTGCAGTGGGCGGGTGCGTCCGTCGGCCGTAGTGGCGTTGCGACGCAGGCCATTGCGGCGATCGACATCGCATTGTGGGATCTGAAGGCCAAGCGTGCACAGTTGCCGCTGGCGAAGCTCATCGGTGCGACGCGCGACTCGGTGCAGACCTACAACACGTCCGGCGGGTTTCTGCACACGCCGATCGAAGAGGTGCTCGACAACGCCACCGCATCGTTGGCGGCGGGTATCGGTGGCATCAAACTCAAGGTCGGACAGCCCGATTGGCGTACGGACATCGCGCGTGTCACGGCGGTGCGCGAGCATCTCGGCGACGACGTCCCGCTGATGGTCGACGCCAACCAGCAGTGGGACCGCCCGACGGCAAACCGTATGTGCCGCATCCTCGAACAGTTCGACCTGGTCTGGATCGAGGAGCCCCTCGACGCGTACGACGCCGAGGGCCATGCGCAGCTCGCGCGGAACTTCGACACGTCCATCGCCACCGGTGAGATGCTCGCCAGCGTCGGCGAGCACGTCCGCCTCATCGAGGCAGGTTCCGTCGACATCATCCAGCCCGACGCCCCGCGCATCGGCGGCATCACGCAGTTCCTGAAACTGGCCGGCCTGGCCGAGCATCACAACCTGCAACTCGCGCCGCACTTCGCGATGGAAGTTCATCTGCACCTCGCGGCCGTGTACCCGCTGCAGACGTGGGTCGAGCACTTCGACTGGCTGGATCCACTGTTCGAGGAGCACCTCGAAACCCGTGACGGCAGAATGCATCTCTCGGAGAGGCCGGGTCTGGGCTTTACGCTGAGCGAGCAGGCCAAGGCGTGGACCGTCGGGACTGCGGAGTTCCGCCGCTGACGCCACTCACGGGCGGCGGTTACCACCACGTGAGTGGGAATGTATAGAGGGCTATGTATTCGCACTCACGGGCGGCGGAGCGCCTCCAGCGTTGCGCGAGCACCGTTCTCGTGCAGCGACGCGAGTTGCCGCGTGTACTCCTCGACGAATCGATCGTCGTCCACGAGGTCGCCGAACACCGCCCGGTTCGCGATGAACGCCGTCGGGTTCTCCCGCTGCGACTGGGCGATCGGGATCAGCGAGTCCTTCAGCTGGTCGACGATCTCGATGGGCTGACCGAGTTCGTCGACGCCCTCGGCGTACCGCGCCCAGCTCGCGACGACCGCGGTCGACCGGACGATATCGCCGCCGGTCTCGAGATTCTTGCGAATGACAGGCAATAGCCACTTGGGAATTCGATCGGACGACTCGGCGCACAGACGTGCGACGGTGTCGCGAATCTCCGGGTTCGAGAACCGCTCGATCAATGTCTTCTTGTACTCGTCGAGGTCGATGCCGGGGACCGGCTGGAGCGTCGGCGTCGCCTCGTTGTCCATGTAGGACAACAGGAACTCGGAGAACAGCGAATCCTGAGCCACCTCGTGCACGAGTCGGTACCCGCTGAGGTAGCCGAAGTACGCGAGCGCCTGATGACTTGCATTGAGCAAGCGCAACTTCATCAGTTCGTACGGCGTGACATCGTCGACGACCTGGACGCCGACGTCCTCGAACGGCGGTCGTCCGTCGGTGAACTTGTCCTCGAGCACCCACTGCGTGAACGGCTCGCCTGCGACGGGCCACTTGTCGTCGATGGCGTAGCGCTCCGAAAGTCCCTCCATCACTTCGGGCGTGGTGACCGGCGTGATGCGGTCGACCATCGAGTTGGGGAACGCACCCTCGGCCGAGATCCAGTCTGCGAGCGCCGGGTCCTTCAGCCGAGCGAACGTCGTGAAGGTCGACTGCGCGATGTGACCGTTGCCCTCGATGTTGTCGCACGACATGATCGTGAAAGGCTTCAGGCCCCGATCCTTGCGTCGCGCAAGAGCCTCGACGACGAGACCGAACGTGGTCGACGGAACGGCTCCGTCGGCGAGATCCGCCTTGATGGCCGGGTTCTCCTCGTCGAACTCGCCCGTCGTCGCCGAAAAGTTGTAGCCACCCTCGGTGATGGTGAGCGAGACGATCTTCGTCGTCTCCGCAGCCATCTTCTCGACGACCGCCTCCGCATCGTCGGGAGCGAAGAGGTACTCGACGATCGAGCCGATGATCCGGGTGTCCCACGTTCCGTCGGAATGCTTGAGCGCCAACGTGTACAGGCAGTCCTGCGCCTCCATGACGTCCTTCATCTTCCGGTCACCGGGAAGAACGCCGACACCGCAGATGCCCCAGTCCGAACCTTCGCCCTGCTGCATCAGACGGTCGACGTACATCGCCTGGTGCGCCCGGTGGAAGCCGCCGACGCCGAAGTGCACGATCCCGACCTGCACGTCGGATCGATCGTAGGTGGGTATCGCGACGTCCTCGATGAAGTCACCCAACGTGTGCTTGTTCAGCTTCATGCGTTCTTCTCCTTCGAAAGCCCGGGGACCACTACGGCTTTGATGCTCCCGGCAAGTTTGTCGGCGTTCAGAGCGTCCTCGACGTGCGCGAGATCGAAACGAGCGGTGACCATCGAGTCCAGGTCGACCTGCCCGGCGAGGACGAGTCGACGAGCGACAGGCCACGTGTTCGCGTACCGAAACACGCCTGTCAGAACCAGTTCTCGATTCTGGATCAGCGAGATCGGCAGAGCGTAGTCGTCTCCGCCCATGCCGACGAGCACCACGGTACCGGCGGGACGAACGGCATGGATGCCGTCGACGACGGCCCGCGGCGCCCCGGACGCGTCGATGAACGCGTCGACCTCGAGGCCCCGGATGTCGTCGACGGCGGGGTCGAGCACACGCGTCGCGCCGAACGTCGATGCGTGGACGCGCCGGCTCTCGTCGATGTCGCTGACGATGATCTCCGTTGCGCCGAACGCTCGTGCGACCTGAGCGGTGACGAGTCCGACGGGACCTGCGCCCGCGATCAGAACGCTCGATCCGGCGGTGATGCGCGCCTTCTGCGCCGACGCGATGCCGACCGACAGTGGCTCGAAGAGCGCGGCGGCCTCGTCGGAGACCTCGTCGGGTACCTCGTGCGCGAACACGGACTGGATCAGTACGTACTCGGCGAGCGCGCCGTCGATGGGAGGCGTCGCGAAGAACTCCATGGACGGGCACAGGTTGTAGCGACCCGCGCGTGATTGGGAGCTCGTCGGATCGGGACGTTGCGGCTCGATCGACACTCGCCGGCCGATGCGGGTGTCCGCGACTGCAGATCCGACGGCGACGATGACGCCCGCAGCTTCGTGTCCGAGGACGAGAGGCCCGTTCAAGACGTGGTCACCGATGCGTCCCTCGCGGTAGTAGTGCGCATCGGAACCGCACACTCCGACGGCGGTCACGCGGACCAGCACCTCGTCGGCAGCCGGCGTGGGCACCGGTCTCTCTTCGAGACGGATCTCCTGCGGACCGCTCAGCACGCTGACCTGCATCGACCGTGGGACCGACAACTCGGACGAGTCGGGTGTTGTGTAGATCACACCTGAATGTTAGCTTAATGAGCATAAGAACACACGCTGAGCATTTGCTCACTTCTTATGGCATCGAAGGAGAGGTCGTGACCGCACCCGAGCAGGCGCCTCCGGGTCACTCCGCAGGCTCCGCTCCCGCACAGCGTTCGTCGAAGACGAGCGACGATCTGCGTCTCGCGGTACGGGCGGCCACGATGTACCACCTCGAAGGGGCGACGCAGGCCGAGATCGCCGCCAAGCTCGGCGTCTCGCGTCCGACGGCGGGCAGGCTCGTCGCGAAAGCGCGCACGCTCGGCCTGGTCACGATCGAGGTTCATGTGCCGGACGAACTTCAGGGCACCGTCCATGCCGAGATCGAGCGTGACCTCGAGCAGGCCTTCGGGCTCACCGAAGCACTCGTCGTGCCCGACGTCGTCGACGGAACCGACATCGGATACGGCTCGCTCGGACGGGCGGCGGCCGCATTACTCAGCCGACGCCTCCAGCCGTCGGACACTCTCGGTTTCACGTGGGGCCCCGAAACCGTCGCTGTCGCGCAGTCGTTGAAGACGCGCAGCGCCAAGTGCGCGCAGGTCGTGCAGCTCGACGGTTCGATGACGTCCGCCGACTACCAGACCGGCGTCGAGTTCACCCTGGGTCGATGCGCGCAGTACCTGCAGGCCAAGCCTGTGCGGCTGAACGCTCCCCTGTACGCGGATCATGCGACAGTCACTGCACTGCAGCAGGATTCGGTGATCTCGCGTGCCCTCCAGACCGGGACCGAGGCCGATGCGATGATGTACGGTCTCGGTCCCGTTTCCACGTCGACGACGCTGTTCGAGGGCAGCTTCATCGACGCCTCCGTCCTCGACGAGCTGCAGGGACTCGGTGCCGTCGGCGAGATCGGTGGACGGTTCTTCGACGCCGACGGGCGTGAAACGGGCGGTTCGCTTCCGGCGAGGACAGTGTCGGTCTCGCTCGATGCGATCGCGAAATGTACACGTGCGGTTCTGATCTCCGGTGGAAAGAAGAAGCACGAGGCGATTCTCGGCGCACTGCGTGGCGGTTTCGCATCCATGTTGGTTACCGATATCGAAAGCGCTCGTTGGCTGATTGCACAGAAAGAAGGTTCCACGTGAGAGCTCCACGGAAGGCGGCCGTCGCAGCATCGCTTGTGACGACCTTGGTCCTGTCCGGCTGCGCCGGCGCGGGCGCGATCGGTGGCGGTGGGAGCGGCACGACCATCACCGTCGCCATCGTCTCGAATTCCCAGATGGCCGACGCCATCTCGCTCGCCCCGTCCTTCGAGGCCGAGAACCCCGGCATCGACCTGAAGTTCGTGTCGCTGTCGGAGAACGAGGCGCGCGCCAAGATCACCGCGTCCGTCGCGACGGGTGGCGGCGAGTTCGACGTCGTCATGATCAGCAACTTCGAGACCCCGCAGTGGGCCGAGAACGGCTGGCTGACCAATCTCTCCGAATACGCCGACGCGACAACGGGTTACGACGAGGACGACTTCATCCCGACCCTGAAGGAGTCGCTGTCGTACGACGGCAGCATGTACGCGGTGCCGTTCTACGGTGAGTCGTCGTTCCTGATGTACCGCAAGGATCTCGTCGAAGCTGCGGGCATCCAGATGCCCGAGGAGCCGACGTGGCAGCAGGTTGCCGACGCGGCCGCCAAGCTCGACAACCCCGCAGGCGGCGTCTCCGGAATCTGCCTACGCGGCAAGCCCGGTTGGGGCGAGGTGCTCGCGCCGCTGGACACCGTCATCAATGCTTTCGGCGGACGCTGGTACGACGAGGACTGGAACGCACAGCTCGACAGTCCCGAAGTCGAAGCAGCTGTTCAGTTCTACGTCGACACCGTGCGCGAACACGGCCAGGCCGGTGCGGCCACCAGCGGCTTCAGCGAGTGCGCGACGCAGCTCTCGCAGGGCAACACCGCGATGTGGTACGACGCGACGTCGGCGGTCTCGGTTCTCGAGGACCCGAGCGCCAGCAACGTCGTCGGCAAGATCGGTTACGCCAAGGCGCCGAGCGAGGTGAAGGGCGACAACGGATGGCTCTACTCGTGGGCGCTCGGGATTCCGACGACGTCCGAGCATCCCGACGACGCGTGGAAGTTCGTGTCGTGGATGACGAGCAAGGAGTACCTGAACAAGGTCGGTAACGAATTGGGTTGGGAGCGTGTGCCGCCCGGTAGCCGAATCTCGACCTACGAGATCCCCGAATACGCCGAAGCTGCGGCCGCGTTCGGACCGTTGACGCTCGACTCCATCGAGAGCGCCGACCCGAACAACCCGACCGTCGACCCGGTTCCCTACACCGGAGTGCAGTTCCTGACGATTCCCGAGTTCCAGGACCTGGGCACCCGCGTCAGTCAGCAGATCAGTGCAGCAGTGGCAGGACGAATCAGCGTCCAGGACGCGCTAGCTCAAGCGCAGCAGTACGCCGAAGTGGTCGGCAAGACGTACCAGGAGGGCCAGGGATGACCACGACGAAAGAGCGGGCAACGGAGGCCGAACCGGAGAAGTTCGTCCCACGCCCGCGCACCATCTCGAAAGCGGAAGGGTGGCGCCGTCGTGGGCCACTGCTGCCTGCACTGATCTTCGCGATCGTCGTCACGCAGATTCCGTTCCTGTTCACGCTCTACTATTCGACGCAGTCGTGGAACCTGGTCCGCCCGGGATCCCGAGAATTCAACGGGCTCAACAACTACGTCGACGTCTTCCGTGACAGCCAGTTCCGCGAGGTCGCGCTCAACACGGTCATCATGATCGTCGGCACCGTCGTCATCTCGGTGATCCTCGGTCTGTTCCTCGCGCTGTTGCTCGACCGTAAGTTCATCGGCCGCAGCCTCATTCGGACGCTTCTGATCACACCGTTCCTCGTCACCCCGGTGGCAGGCGCGCTGATCTGGAAGACGACGATGTTCGATCCGGTCTTCGGCCTGATCAACTTCGCACTCAGCCCCTTCGGCGTCGAGCAGATCGACTGGGTGTCGCGCTACCCGCTCGCCGCGGTCATGGTCAACCTGATCTGGCAGTGGACGCCGTTCATGATGCTGCTGATCCTGGCGGGCCTGCAGTCGATGCCCAAGGACATCGCCGAGGCAGCACGCGTCGACGGCGCAAGCGCGTTCGCGCTGTTCCGCGAACTGACGCTGCCGCATCTGCGTCGTTTCATCGAACTCGGCGCCGTCCTCGGTGCCATCTACCTCGTCAACACGTTCGACGCCGTCTACATGATGACGTCCGGCGGACCGGGTGTCGCGAGCTCGAACCTTCCGTACTACATCTACCAACGCGCGTTCCTCGGCTTCGACATCGGCCAGGCCGCTGCGATGGGTGTCGTGACCGTCGTCGCGACGATCATCGTCAGCACCCTCGCGCTGCGTTTGATCTTCAAGAGTTTCAGCGGGAACGAGGAGGCAGCCTGATGAGCACGGCAACTACCACCGAGCCGGCGACCACCAGCGCGCCGATCGTCAAGCACAAGAAGAAGTTCGGCGCCGGCACCATCTGGACCGTCGTCGCGTGGATCGTCGGAATCGGGTTCTTCTTTCCCGTCCTGTGGATGGTCATCACCAGTTTCAAGCAGGAATCCGACGCGTACACCAACCCGCCGACGCTGTTCTTCACCCCGACGCTGGACCAGTACAGCGCGGTGCTGTCGAGTGGTATCGGTACCGCACTGCTGAATTCGGCGTTCGCGACCATCGTCTCGACGCTTCTCGTTCTGCTGCTGGGCATTCCGGCCGCATTCGCGCTGTCGCTACGGCCGGTGAAGAAGACGAAGGACGTGCTGTTCTTCTTCATCTCGACGAAGATGCTTCCCGTCGTCGCGGCGATCGTGCCGCTCTACGTCATCGTCGGTGACATCGGCATGCTCGACAACATCTGGGCGCTGATCATCCTGTACACGGCCATGAACCTTCCGATCGCCGTGTGGATGATGCGGTCGTTCTTCCTCGAAGTGCCGGGCGAGCTGCTCGAAGCCGCGAGCATGGACGGCGCGTCGCTGTGGACGTCGGTGCGAGAAGTGATCCTGCCTCTCGTGTCACCCGGCATCGCGGCAACCGCACTCATCTGCGTGATCTTCTCGTGGAACGAATTCTTCTTCGCCGTCAACCTCACTGCCGTGCAAGCTCAGACCGTTCCGGTCGCACTCGTCGGCTTCATCACCGGTGAAGGCCTGTACTGGGCTCGCCTGTCCGCAGCTGCGACGCTCGCAGCACTGCCCGTCATCCTCGCCGGCTGGATCGCACAGAACAAGCTCGTGCGCGGTCTGTCCTTCGGCGCCATCAAGTAGCTCGGCCTACTCGAATACAGGAGTTCCTCATGGCTGCAATCAATTACAGACAAGCTTCCTGCATCTACGACGGTGCCGAGAAGCTCGCGGTCGACTCGCTCGACCTCGACATCGCCGACGGCGAATTCGTCGTCCTCGTCGGCCCTTCCGGCTCCGGAAAGTCCACGGCGCTGCGCATGCTCGCAGGACTGGAGGACATCGACGGCGGCGCCATCGAGATCGGCGGCAAGAACATGGTCGGGGTGCCGTCCAAGGATCGGGACATCGCCATGGTGTTCCAGAACTACGCGCTGTACCCCAACAAGACCGTCGGCGAGAACATGGGATTCGCGCTCAAGATGCGCGGTGTCTCGCTCGAGGAGCGCAAGAAGAAGGTGGCCGAGGCGGCGAAGCTGCTCGACCTCACCGAGTACCTCGACCGCAAGCCGGCCAAGCTGTCCGGTGGTCAGCGTCAGCGAGTTGCCATGGGCCGCGCCATCGTTCGCGAACCCCAGGTGTTCTGCATGGACGAGCCGCTGTCGAACCTCGACGCCAAGCTGCGCGTCCAGACCCGCACGCAGATCGCCGCACTGCAGCGCAGGCTGGGCACGACCACCGTCTACGTCACCCACGACCAGGTCGAGGCCATGACGATGGGTGACCGCGTCGCCGTGCTGCGCGGCGGCAAGCTGCAGCAGTTCGCGTCGCCGACGGACTTGTACGACAAGCCCGTCAACGCGTTCGTCGCCGGATTCATCGGGTCTCCCGCCATGAACCTGATGACGGTGCCGATCGGTTCCGGCGGGCTGCAGATCGGAAACTCGCTGCTTCCGCTCGAACGTGACGAGCTGACCAAGCTCGCCAGCGCGAACCTCGACACCGTCACGGTCGGTCTCCGTCCCGAACAGCTGGGCATCGACCACTCCGACGGCTTCGCGGCGAAGGTCGATCTGATCGAGGAGCTCGGCAGCGAATCGTACGTGTACGCGCACCTCGACGATCCCAAGGTCAAGGGACTCGACGGCGGTCCGGTGTCGCTCGTCGCGCGATCCGCGGTCCGTGCCCCGGCGAGGATCGGCGACAGTGTCAGCCTGACGAAGATCGACGGTCCGGTGCACCTGTTCCACCCGGAGACAGGGGATCGAATCTGACCTGTGCGACGCGGAGCTCCCGGGTCACTCCGCGGGCTCCGCTCCTGCGCTCTCGGGCTGGTTCCACCTCGTTCGGCGCGAGGTGGAGCCGACGTCCCGACCATCCGTGGATGTCGGCTGCCGGATCGTCCAGCATCACGACGCCGATCCACGTGTCACCGCGTGCGTCCTCGTGAATCGACTCGACGCGGGCCGTTCGTCCGC
Source organism: Rhodococcus sp. BP-261 (assembly GCF_019835205.1). NCBI lineage: Bacteria > Bacillati > Actinomycetota > Actinomycetes > Mycobacteriales > Nocardiaceae > Rhodococcus > Rhodococcus sp. BP-261. Next base: position 111,491 of record NZ_JABUCO010000013.1, read on the forward strand.
CGAAGAACAGGTCCGGTGTGCCGGACCGACGGCGTCGGACGCGAACGACACTGTTCTTCGCGACCGTCACGCCATCGATGACGACGACGTCCGGGTCGGGTTCGACGAGACTCGCGGGATCGGCCTCCCACCAACCGTCGGCGTCGTCCGGCGCTACCGAGTCGCGTCCGTCGGCTTCGGGATGGACTTCTTCGGGATAGTCGTACAGCACGGTCGGCGACACGAGAATCGAATCGGTACTTCCGCGTTCGCCTGTCAACACGGGAAAACACCTGTGTTGGTGACACTTTCGTGCCGACTCGACGGCAGGCTGGGGCGGTTCGAGCAGTGACGAGAACCGCGTGTGCTCGGCGTGGAGAAGCAGAGTGGTCTCGATGAACGACGCGCGAATGGCCGATTCCCGATCGGGTTCGGGCGGCCCGGTGTTGCTCACTTCGACGCCCAGTTTGGTGTACGTGCCCAATACTTCACCGGACAGCACGATCTCGCCCGTGAGGGGCTTTCGGGACCTGACGATCCGTCCCCTGGCCCCGAGCGGTTCGGTCGTCACGCCACCCGAAACGGTCACCGGCACCACTGTTCCGGTGCCGAAGGCGGACAACGGGACCGGGCCCAGGTCGAGTTCGACTTCGACTGCCTCCCTCCACGGCAACCAGTGCGTGCCGGCCACGGTCAGGTCGTCGACTGCGACGAAGGAGTCACCGGTCCTGCGTTCGATTCGTCGGTCCTGCGAGTGCAGGAACCGCAGAACGACGTCGACGGACGCGTCGGGCCGAGTCTCGACGAGGCATTCGGTCGACAGAGACGAGGCTGCGCCGACTCCTGTCGAACGGGCGTCGACCGGACCCAATATCCCTGAGGTAGAGGTCCATTCGTCACTGCCGCGTGGCTCGATCGGGGCATCCGCCGCGAACGCCGATCGAAGCTGTGTCATTGGCCCCACCCCTTCGGAGCCCACCCCGCTCCTGTCGTGACTGCGGTCGACCCCGACCCGTCACCTCCGCCGTAATCCACTGTCCACCTGCGGCGACGACGTTGTCAATGAACCGTGAGACGGTTTTGGGCGTGCCGACCGTACCGGGTGTTCGGGCCGTCGTGATACTACCGTCGCGAAAAGGGTTGCAATGCAATGGCATTACGGTCACAGGCCACAGGCTCGTTCTCGACGGCGGTACTTGCGACGGAGGAACGGGATCATCACCCGCAGCATCATCCCGCCTTCCTTCTTCAGCCGGACGAGTTCCTCCGGGGTCAGCACGTCGAATGCTCGGGGAAGTTCGAAGTCGACCTTGCCGCCCGTGCGCGCCGCGTTCTCGACGGCTTCCCACTCGGCCAGCGGGAGGTGCTCCGTGATGAGGGGAAAGATCGTGCGTTCCTCGTCCTCGATGTGCTCGTCGAGTTCGTTCTTCAACTGCACCAGCGCGGCGGTCAGGCGCGGCAGGCTGTCGGGGAGACCGTCGGCGGCCGCGCGCAGCTCGTCGAGCAACGGATCGAGGGCTTCGTGATCCTCGGTCAGATCGCTCAGGTCGATGTGCGGACCGACCGACGCGACGATCTTCGGCCACAGGACGTCGTCCTCGGTGGTGTGGTGGTGATGGATGCTGTCGGCGAACAGGTGAACGTACTCGGAGATAGCGGCCACCTGCTTCGCGTCGGGACTCTCGATGCCCTCGCCGAGCCCGGCACACAACGCGACGAGGCGGGAGGCGTCGCGACGCATCGCGCGATGGGCGAGCCGGATTCCGAGGAGGTCGGCGTCGGAGGTGATTTTCTGGGTCTTCCGTGTCGTTGTCATGGCTCGAAGACTGCCGCCGACCGCTTGGCGCGCACTTAACGCCGACTGTCCCGTCACCCCTGTTCGGGGGTAGCGCGGCTTTTCGACGGCGTTCTAGCCTGAGGCGGACTGAGACGTGTGCCACATTCAAGGAGCTTCGATGACGGACGGAACGGCAACCAAGGCGTTCAGGCAGGCGCGCGACGTGCTGCTCGGCGCGTACGGCCAGTACGACACGGCCCTGACCGACTTCGAGTGGCCGTCGTTCCCCGACACGTTCAACTGGGCGATCGACTGGTTCGACGCCATCGCCCGTGGCAACGACACGACAGCGCTGTGGATCGTCGAGGAAGACGGTTCCGAGGCCAAGTACAGCTTCGACGACATGGCCCGTAGATCCGACCAGGTCGCGCGGTGGCTCGAGTCGCTCGGCATCGGACGCGGCGACTCGGTGATCCTGATGCTCGGCAACCAGGTCGAACTGTGGGAGACGATGCTCGCCGTCATGAAGCTCGGCGCGGTGTTGATGCCGACGACGACGGCCATCGGAACCGTCGACCTCGTCGATCGTGTGGAACGGGGACAGGCGAGGGCGGTCGTCGCCAACCCGTCGGATGCTCCGAAGTTCGACGAGGTCCCGGGCGACTACCTGCGTATCTCCGTCGGTGACACGGACGGATGGACGAACTACCACGCGGCGTACGACGTCCAGGATCCCCGGCCGTTCGAGTCCGTCACCGCGCCCAGCGACCGTCTGCTGATGTACTTCACGTCGGGCACGACGAGCAAGCCGAAACTCGTGGAACACACGCAGGTGTCGTACCCCGTCGGACATCTGACGACGATGTACTTCCTCGGCGTGAAGCCGGGCGACGTCCACCTCAACATCAGTTCACCGGGCTGGGCGAAGCATGCGTGGAGCTGCTTTTTCGCGCCGTGGATCGCCGAGGCGACCATCTTCATCTACAACTACAGCCGGTTCGACGCGAAGGCTCTGCTCCAGCAGATCCGTCGAGCGGAGGTCACGACGTTCTGCGCGCCTCCGACGGTGTGGCGCATGCTGATTCAGGCCGACATCTCCGGCGGCAAGGGCGCTCTGCGCGAAGCGATCGGTGCGGGCGAGCCGTTGAACCCCGAGGTCATCTCGCACGTGCAGAAGCAGTGGGGCCTGACGATCCGTGACGGCTTCGGACAGACGGAAACCACTACGCTCGTGGGCAATACACCGGGCGCGGAGCTGAAGTTCGGATCGATGGGTCGGCCGTTGCCCGGTGTTCCCGTCGTCATCGTCGACCCGGTGACCGGTACGAGGGCCGACGAGGGCGAGATCTGCCTCGATCTCGCGGCGTCACCGTTCAATCTGATGACGGGATACCTCGGCGACGCCGAACGCAACGAACAGGTCATGTCCGGCGGGTACTACCACACAGGCGACGTCGCATCCCGGGACTCGGACGGCTACATCACGTACGTGGGCAGGACCGACGACGTGTTCAAGGCGTCGGACTACAAGGTGTCGCCGTTCGAGCTCGAGAGCGTGCTGATCGAGCACCCGGCCGTGGCCGAGGCAGCCGTCGTCCCCGCTCCCGACGAGACACGCCTGGCCGTGCCGAAGGCGTACGTCTCGCTGGCCGCGGGATGGGAACCGAACGAGGACACGGCTTCTCAGATCCTGAAGTACGCGCGCGAGAACCTGGCCCCGTACCTGCGGATCCGACGGATCGAGTTCTTCGAACTGCCGAAGACCATCTCGGGCAAGATCCGCCGCGTCGAATTGCGGGCGCGGGAGAACTCCGGCGAGGTGTTGACGGGGGAGTTTCGGGAGTAGGCGACCCGTGCGTGGGAATGTACAGCCCGCTGTACATTCCCACGCACGAGGGGATTACCGGAACGGAATGCCGGTCGTGGCGTGTTCGCGCGACCGCGGCTGCACGAGACCGCGCTTCTCCAGGATCGGCCGCACGCCCTCGCCGAAGTGGAACGCTTCCTCGAGGTGCGGGTAGCCGGACAGCACGAAGTGATCGAGCCCGATCGACGCGTACTCCGCGATTCGGTCGGCCACTTCCTCGTGCGATCCGACGAGAGCCGTTCCCGCGCCGCCGCGCACCAGGCCGACTCCCGTCCACAGGTTCGGTGCGATCTCGAGCGAACGGGCGTCCGCGCCCTGCTGGTACGCGTCGCCGCCGCCGTGCAGTTCACGCATCCGACGCTGACCTTCGGACGCCGACCGGGCGAGACTTGCCTGCGCGGCGTCGACCGTCGCGGGGTCGAGGTTCGCCAGCAGACGGTCGGCCTCGGCCCAGGCCTGCTCGGACGTGTCGCGGGAGATGACGTGCAGGCGGATGCCGTAGTCGAGCGTGCGGCCCTGCACGTCCGCGAGGTCGCGGATCCACGCGATTTTCGACGCCACTGCAGCCGGCGGCTCACCCCACGTCAGGTAGGTATCGGCGAACTGCGACGCGACGGTCCCGGCGGCAGGGGACGAGCCACCGAAGAAGATCGGCGGCGTCGGCTCCGGATGCCGTTGCAGCGACGCCTCCTCGACCTTGATGTACTTGCCGTCGAAGGTGACGGGGCCGTCGTCGGCCCAGAGCCGACGCGTCACGTCGAGGTATTCGCCGCAGCGTTCGTAACGTTCGTTCTTGGTCAGGAAATCGCCGAACCGTCGCTGCTCGTGGTCCTCACCGCCCGTGACGACGTTGAGCAGCAACCTGCCGCCGGACTGCCACTGGAACGTCGCCGCCATCTGGGCTGCGAGCGTCGGAGCGATCAGTCCCGGCCGCAGCGCGACGAGGAACTTCAGGGTCTCCGTCGTATCGATCATCATGGCCGTCGTCAGCCATGCGTCCTCGCACCATGCGCCGGTCGGCGTGAGCACCGCCTCGAAACCGTTGTCCTCGGCCGCGGCACCGATCTGATTCAGATACTTCAGCGTCGCCGGTCGGTCACCGGACATCGACGACCCGTGGCCGCCTGCCATCAGGTTGCGCGAATCGCCGTAGGTGGGCAGGAACCAATGAAAGCGCAGAGACATATCGGCCGATTCTGGCAGTGCTTCCGAGTGCTCGCCAGAGTTCGAATCACGGTGATTTCAAATACTGACCTGTAGGCGATGCCTAGTTACTGTCGCGACACATGACTGCAATCGCCGAGCCCGCGGCAGAATCGGACCCGGCCAGACGGAAGCGCCTGCGTACCGTCGTCGCCGCAAGCCTTCTCGGAACGACCGTCGAATGGTACGACTTCTTCCTGTACGCCACGGCCGCGAGCCTGGTGTTCAATCAGCTGTTCTTCCCCGACCAGAGTTCGTTCGTCGGCACGATGCTCTCCTTCGCGACATTCGCGGTCGGCTTCGTCGTCCGTCCCGTCGGCGGAGTGGTGTTCGGCCACTTCGGCGATCGCATCGGACGTAAGAAGACCCTCGCGCTGACGATGTTCATCATGGGCATCGCCACCGCGCTGATGGGTGCTTTGCCGACGGCCGAGCAGATCGGCGTACTCGCGCCGATTCTGCTGCTGCTGCTCAGAATTCTGCAGGGCTTCGCGCTGGGCGGTGAATGGGCAGGTGCTGTTCTGCTGGCCGTCGAACACAGTCCCGAGAAGAAGCGTGGCCTCTTCGGCAGCATCCCGCAGATCGGTCTGGCGCTCGGATTGGCGCTCGGCACAGCGATGTTCGCGCTTCTACAAACCGTGTTCGACGACGCCGCCTTCCTGGCGTACGGCTGGCGCATCGCGTTTCTGCTGAGCCTCGTGCTCGTGGCAGTAGGGCTCATCGTGCGATTGAAAGTCGAGGAGACCCCGGCGTTCCAGGAAGTCACCGACCTGAAGCAGCGGTCGTCGGCACCTGTTCGGGACGTGTTCGCGCGCAGATCGATTCGAGCAACCGTCCTCGGACTGCTGTCTCGTTGGGGTGAGGGCGCTGCGTTCAACACGTGGGGTGTCTTCGCGATCACCTATGCGACAACCGAACTCGACTTCGAGAAAGTGCCCGTGCTGCTCGTCGTCACCGTCGCCGCGGTGATCATGGCCGTTCTGCTGCCTGTCTCCGGGCTGTTGGTCGACCGCTACGGCGCCAAGCAGATCTACATCATCGGCATCGCGCTCTACGGCGTCGCCGTGGTCCCGGTGTTCGCGCTGTTCGGGACGGGCAACCTCTGTTTCTTCGGGCTCGGCCTCGTCCTCGTGTTCGGATTCGTCCACGCACTCTTCTACGGCGCGCAAGGCACCCTGTACGCCAGCCTGTACCCGACCGAGATCCGGTACACGGGGCTGTCGATCGTCTACCAGTTCTCCGGCATCTACGCCTCCGGTGTCACCCCGCTCATCCTGACGGCCCTCATCGCCGCGGGCAGCGGGTCACCCTGGCTGGCCTGCGGCTTCCTCGTCGGAACCTCGGTCGTCAGCGTCATCGCCACCGGGCTCATCCGGAAGCGGGACCTGCATCTCTGACCGGCGGCGCGTCGGGGCAGCCGCGCCCCAGGTGACCGAATGTCACCGGTGGTCACTCTGAGTGAGCAAGGGGCGCCCTCGGTCCGGACTCGGGCCGCGCCCCAGGTGACCGAAGGACGCCCTCGCTCACTCTGAGTGAGCAAGGGGCGCCCTCGGTCCGGATTCGGGCCGCGCCTCAGCCTCAGGTGACCGAAGGTGACATTCGGTCCAGAAACGGCTCGACGACGCGCCGCACCTCGTCGCCCGCGGCGGGCGTCGTCGAGTGGTCGAAGCCGTCGATCAGGTGGAACTCCGACTCAGGAACGAGCGCGGCAGCCGCGCGCGAGTCGTCCCGACGCGTCGTGTCCTCGGAGCCGACGTAGAACAGCGAAGGAATACCGAGTCCGCGCAGCGTGTCGTCGGACAACCCGGGCTCGGCGTCGGACGCGCGGAAGTAGGCGGCCATCGCGTCGGAATCGTTGGCGCTGAACACGGCTCGGGTCGCAGGGTCCACCGGAAACAGGCGGTGGCGGTTCCATTCGTCGATGAAGCCGTCCATGCCTCCGGTCGCGAGGACGTCCGCGCACCCCGGGAAGAACAGCCGATCGAACGCCCCCTTCTGCGGTCCGTGCGAACCTCCGCCGGCAACAAGGGAATTGACGCGCTCGGGTGCCCGCGCTGCCAATGTCAGGCCGGCGCGCGCACCGTACGAGTAACCCCAGTAGTCCGCCTTGTCGACACCCACCTCGTCGAGGACGGCCACGAGATCGCCGACGATATTGTCCATGCGGTACGCGTCGACGTCGTGCGGTTTGTCGCTCCGGCCGTGCCCGCGCATGTCGGGCAGGATCAACGACCTACGCGGACGCAAGGCTTTGACGTACCCGAACGTGCGCCAGATCGTGTGTGTCAGCAGACTTCCGTGCACCATGAGCAGTGGCGGACCCGAGCCCACGACGGTGTAGGCGATCCGAGTTCCATCCGAGGGGTTCGTCGCGAAGTCCACTCGTCCATCATGCACGCTCCAGTTCGACCCATCGCGTCGGCTCGAGATCCCGCAGGAACGGTAAGTCGTGACTCGCGACGACGAGCGCACCCTCGTAACTCGCCAACGCCTCCGTCAGGTGGGCCTTGCTGGCGAGGTCGAGATTGTTGGTGGGTTCGTCGAGCATCAGGAACCTCGGCGCGGGTTCGGCGAGCAGAATGGTCGCCAGTGCAGCACGGAGACGCTCACCCCCGGACAACGTGTCGACGACGGCATCCGCGTCGCTCCCGCGAAAAAGAAAGCGCGCCAACTGGGCTCGAATCTGCTCGTTCGACGCGTGTGCCGCGACTGCCGCAACATTCTCGGCCACCGACCGAGACTCGTCGAACACGTCGAGGCGTTGCGGCAGGTATCGCCACGGCACAGCGGGTTCCGCGTCCGCGAGCTGTCGCAGCAGTGTTGTCTTGCCGCTACCGTTCGGTCCGATCAGTGCGATGCGTTCCGGTCCCACGATCTCCAGTGAAGCGACTGAAACGATCCTCTGTCCCGCATGCACTTTCGTCGCGGGGAGCTCGACGCGGACCTCGCGGTCGTCACGGAGGCGATCCTCGGCCGTGGCGAGAACCGCTTGTGCGTCGCTCACCTTGTCGAGGTGGTTGCCCCGTAGCTTGCCCGCCGAGACCTGTGCTGCCCGTTTGCGATTGCCCATGACGATCTTGGGTTCACGCTTCTGCTCGTTCATCTTCTTGCCGTACCGGGCGCGTCGATCGAGTTTGGTTCTGGCCTCGATCAATTCGCGTTCCTGCTTGCGCACATCGTTCTTGGCGTCGTGCACCGCGGCGCGCGCAGCCTCCTGTTCCGCGACGACGACGTCACGGTAGTGCTCGTAGTTACCGCCGAACACGCGCAGGCGGCTGACCCCGTCTCGCTCGGCTCGAACCTCGGCAGTGGTGTCCATGATCGCGAGCAGATCGAGGTCGTGACTCGTCACGATCAGCACGCCCTGGAACGACTGGACGGCCTGGTAGAGGTGTGCGCGGGCGTCTCGGTCGAGGTTGTTGGTCGGCTCGTCGAGGAGCAGCACATCCGGCTCCGCGAGTAGTTCCGCAGTGAGCGCGAGCAGCATCGATTCACCGCCGGACAGCGTTCCGACGACGCGATCGAGATCCTCCGGTCGTGCGACGATGTGGCCCAATCCCAACTTGTCGAGCAGCGCGACGGCACGCTCCTCCGCATCCCACCGGGAGCCGACGATAGCGAAGTCGTCGTCGGTGAATTCTCCGATCTCGATGCGGTGCAGCGCCTGTCGAAGTTCACGCATACGAAGAATGTCGTCGACGCGCCTGCCTGCGCGCAGGGTGATGTCCTGCGGGAGGTAGCCGAGCTCGCCGGGAACGGTGATCGAGCCGCGTTGGGGGTGCAATTCTCCCGCAACGAGTTTCATCAGCGTCGACTTGCCCGCACCGTTGGACCCGACGAGACCTGTTCTGCCGGTGGGGAACACGGCGTCGAGGCCGTCGAACACGCGGCTGCCGTCCGGCCAGGTGAACCCGAGATCGGAAATGCGCAGGGATGAAGAGGTAGACATGATTGCTCCAGAGGTATGCGTGCGTACAAGCAGGCGAACGAACCTCTAGAAGAGCAACGGCCTCTCCAACTCTGGTCACTCCGCAGGCTACGCTCCTACGGATTCTGTCGACGGCAAGCGAGAGCCAGGTTAAACCCGGGTGCGTCGCACACGCAACCCCATTTGTGGTCGTGCTTGGAAATGCGTGCTCTGGCACGCATTTTCGCTCACGTGCTCGAAGGGCCCTTCTTGCGCAGATCGTCGACCTTGCTCATCGCCTCCCTCAGCTCTCCGAGCCATTCCTCGGTGTGTTCACCGACGAGTTTGACGGCCCAGGACAGCGCATCGGCACGAGATCGCGCGACGCCTGCATCGACGAGCGTGTCCAATACCTTGCGCTCCGGCTGTCGCAGGCGGGTCATCACCGGAACGGCGAGGTGGGTGAAGAGCACCGCCTCCCCGTCGACGGCCACGCCCCACGCCACCTTGCGTCCGTAGCGTGCCTCCGCCTCGTCGGCGATCTGCATCCGGTCCTGACGCGTGGTCTCGCGGAACCGCGCGATGCGACCCTCGGTCGACGCGGCCGATGCGTCGTCGGGCGTGGGAAGTTCGCCGATCACGACGATCTCCTCCCGGTCCACCTCGATCGTCGCGTCGCCGGCGAACCAACTTTCCGGAAGCCGTCCGCTGAACCATTCTGCGGCGTCACCGGTGTCCGGTGCGTCGGCTTGCTGCCACCCACCGGGTCGTCCGAACTTTCTTCCATGGTGTCTCATGACAACTCCTTGGTTGCGTTTGATTACACACTTACATGATTACTCCGTTGCAGCGATATCCGCCACGGGTGGGGCATGATCAAGTGCGTGCGCACTTCGAAGAAGACGGTTTCCGCCCTCGTCGCTGTCACGGCCTTGGTCCTCGCGGGATGCGGTGACGACGGCCCACCCGAACCGCAGACCACCGCCCAACAATTCGTCGATGCGATCAACAGCGGATCCGCCGAGGCCGCCGCGCAGCTGACGACCGACCCGGTGGCCGCGTCGGCTGCGCTGACGGGCCTGTACGACGGGCTCGGCGCCGGCGGGTCCGTCACGGCGACGTCGGACTTCACCGTCGAATCGGCGTCCGAAGACGGTGGCGCGGTCACGCTCGACGCGACATGGCGTTTCTCGACGACGAACGACGGCACCGAAGAGCCCGACGGCGAGCCCAAACAGTGGCAGTACGACACGCAGGCGACGGCGACCGAGACCGATCAGGGGTGGAGGATCCAGTGGGATCCTGCCGTCCTCGCACCGGGCCTGACGGCCGACAGCACAGTGCGCTACACGTCGACCGATGCGCTCGTCACGCCCAAGGTGTTCGACCGAACAGGCGTCGAATTGATGTCCCAGCAGGTCGTCACGCTCGTGAACATCGACGCGTCCGCCGACCCCGCCGCGGTCGCGTCGTACATCACGCCGATCGTTCCGACCATCTCGGCCGAATCGATCGCTGCCGATCGAGCTGCAGCACAGGGCAACGCGCTCACCGTGGTCTCGCTGCGTCAGTCCGACCTCGATCCGATCGCAGCCCCGCTCGCGGCGCTTCCTGGCGTCACACTCGCGCCGCAGACTCGTCTGCTGACGACCGACCGCGCGTTGGCGTCGCCCGCGTTGACCGGTGTCTCGGAGCTGTGGCAACAGCAGCTCGACGAGAACAAGGGCTGGTCCGTACAGTCCATTTCCGCCGACGGGGCAGTCCAGCAGTTGGCGGGTGTCGACGCGACGCCTGCTCCCGACATCGCGACGACTCTCGACGCGGGTCTGCAGCTGAAGGCCGAGAATGCGCTGACATCGCTGCCGCAGCAAGCGGCGATCGTCGCGCTGCAGCCGTCGACCGGAAACGTGCTCGCCGTCGCGCAGAACGCGGCCGCCGACGCAGAGGGACCGATCGCGTTGACCGGGCTGTATCCGCCGGGATCGACGTTCAAGACGGTGACGACGTCGGCTGCGCTCGAGGCGGGCACCGCAACGCCGGACACGATCCTTCCGTGCCCCGGCACCGAGAACATCGAAGGCCGTCAGATTCCGAACGACGACAACTTCGACCTCGGGGACGTTCCGCTGCACACCGCATTCGCCCGCTCGTGCAACACGACGATGGGGCGCCTCGGCGTCGGACTGCCCGCCGACGGCCTGCAGAAGACCGCGCAGCAATACGGACTCGGTGTCGATTACGTAACGCCAGGCCTGACCACCGTCACCGGCACCGTCCCGGTCGCGGACACCCCTGCGGCACGCGTCGAGTCGGCCATCGGTCAAGGACAGGTAACGGCGTCGCCGTTCGGGATGGCGCTGGTGGCCTCGTCGATCGCGGGAGGGGCGTTGAAGGCGCCCACTCTCGTGAGCGGTCAACCGGGCACGGCGGACGCGACGCCCGTCTCGGTCGACCCGGTGGTCGCGGAGCAGATCAGGGCGATGATGCGCGAGACCGTCACCGCCGGAACCGCTACGCAACTGCAGGACATCCCTGGCCTGCTCGGTAAGACCGGAACCGCCGAGTTCGGGCCGAACAACGAAGGCGCACATGGCTGGTTCGTCGGGATCCAGGGTGATCTGGCGTTCGCCGTGTTCGTCGCCGGCGGACAGAGTTCGGCCCCCGCCCTGGAGGCCGCAGGACGGTTCCTGCGCTAGGCGCTCATTTGCCCGTCGTTTGCTTATTGTGACGGTTTACGGCCTTGTGTTGGGCGTCACGATTGACCACGATGAATGCAGGCGGGAAAAGCACGTGGGGAGGCGTGTAGCGAATTCGTGACCAGAGCGTGTGAATCCCGTGCTTGTTACGCGTGTGACTGAAGTGACTAGAATGAAGCATGGGTTCAGGGAGGGCGGCGCGCGTGAGCGCGAAACGGGGACGTTACGTAGTAGCAGTGGGGGCAACGCTCGTCTTGTCCTCGACCGCGGCGGTATGGATGTTGGATCGGCCCGAGAACGCCGGCGAGGCGGCGGTCGGTGATTTCGTCGACGCACTCAATGCGCGTGACGTCTCGGCGGCAGCGAATCTCACGTCCTATCCCAACGCCGCCGCTGCGAGCATCACGCAGATGTTCGACGGTTTGTCCGCAGGCGGACCGCCGACAGGCGACTTCGAGCTGACGCAGTTCATCGGACTCGACGACTCGTCCGGCTTCTTCACGATGGCGTCGGACTGGAACTTCGGGGACGCCAAGGACTGGTCGTACTCGACACGCGGCACCGCCAAGAAGTTGAGCGTCGGCTGGCGAATCACGTGGGAGCAGGACATGCTCGCGCCCGACATGCCCGCGGGTGGATCCGTCCGCTACGTCCGCACCGACGCAGCGCCGCCGCTTGTCTTCGACGCCGCGCAGAACGTGCTGATGAACGAGCGGACGATCAACGCGATCATGCTCGACCCGTCGCGCATGGCAGACCCCGTGGCATCCACGACGCGACTGGCCGACGTCATCGACGTCGTGGCACCCCTGATCACCGCCGAAAGCCTGCAACACGACCTCGCTGCGACGCCGGGAAGCCCGATCCTCGCGGTCAACCTGCGCGACGACGACTTCGGTGTTCTCGAGGACGACCTGCGAGCCATCGACGGTGTCGTCGTCGTTCCGACGCCGAAGCTCATCGCCGGGGATCGCCGAATCACGTCGCCGCTGCTCGATTCGTTGCGCAAGGCGTGGCAGGACAATCGCGACGCCACCTCCGGATGGGCCGTCGACGTCACCGGTCCGGACGGCGTCGTCACGCGTCAAGCCGGATTCCAAGGTCCGCCCGGACCGGACCTGCACGCGACGCTCGATCCCCGCATCCAGCTGGCAGCCGAAGAAGCCGTCGTCAGCGTCGGAACCGCAGCGTCGATCGTTGCGATCCAGCCGTCGACAGGCGCCATCGTCGCGACAGCGCAGAACAGTTACGCCAACGAGCAGGGGCAGATCGCGTTCTCGGGGATGTATCCGCTCGGGTCGGCGTCGCATCTCGTCGACGCCGTCACCAGGGGCGACGACTCCAACGCGACGCAACTCGGTCTCGGCGTCAACTACTCGATGCCGGGTCTCGACGCCTACACCGGTCAGGTGCCGTCGGGCAACAACTCCATCGACCGCATCCGGACCGTCGGCAACGAGACGTCGGAAGTGTCGATCACGCCGTTCGGTCTGGCTCAGATCGGCGCTGCGATCGCACGTGGCGCGGCGCCTCTACCGTCGATCGTCGCGGGTCAGACCGCGGTGGCCGACAAGGAGACGGCGTCCATCGCCCCGGAGGCGCTGGCCACGCTGCGGGACATGATGCGGAACTCCGCACACGACGCCGGTCTCGATTCCTACGGCGGTCTCACCGGTTTCTCGGGGAACAGCGGTGACGATCGGTGGTTCATCGCGAACCGCGGCGACCTGGCGTTCGCCGTCTACATCGAGAATGCCGACGGCACCGACCAAGCCGTGAAGATGAGCACCATGCTGCTCCGGGAGATGGACTCCGGCAAAGCCGAGTAGTCGGCCAACTCTTTAGCCACGGTAGCTTTACTGTTCGTGACTCTGCTCGATTTCGGCTTGCTCGTCGTCGCCGGTTTCTTCGCGGGCCTCGTCGGATTCGTGACCGGGCTCGCGTCGCTGGTGTCGTACCCCGCGCTCCTTGCTGCCGGGCTCTCGCCGGTGGCGGCGAACGTGACCAACACGGTGGCTCTCGTTGCAGTCGGAGTCGGAGCCACCTCGAACGCGTCGTCGGAGCTCGCGAAGGACGGCAAGCAGCTGGTGCGCTTCGCTGCCTACTCGGCGATCGGCGGGTTGGTAGGTGCGCTGGTGCTGTTGTGGGCACCCGCGGGATCCTTCGAGATCGTCGTCCCCTTTCTCGTTGCCTTCGCCGCGGTGGCGTTGCTGCTGCAACCCCGGCTGCGGCTGCTGGCGGGCGGGACGGCCCAGAGGGACGGGAGTGGAGCCGGCGGGACGGCCCAGGGGGACGGGAGTGGAGCCGGCGGGACGGCCCAGAGGTTCTATCCCGTCGGTCTGTTCTTCGTCGCGATCTACGGCGGGTATTTCGGGGCGGGGGCGGGAGTCATATTCCTGGCACTCGCGCTCGTGTGCACATCCGATTCGATTTGGCGCGCCAGCATTCTGAAGAGCTTCTTCCTGGGCGTGGCCAACCTCGTTGCTGCGGTGATCTTCGCGTTTTCCGGTGAAGTGAATTGGCTCGCCGCATTGGCGCTGGGCATCGGCGCGTTCGTCGGGGGCTATTCGGGACCGCCGGTTGTGAAGGTGATTCCGCCGACGGTCCTGCGCATCGGCGTCGGACTGTGTGGTTTGGGGCTCGCGGCCTGGTTGTTTCTGAAGTAGCCGTGCAGGTTTCGGCTACTGCACCCCGCTCATCATCTTCTTGATCCACGGCGACATCGCCGCGATGACGATGCCGACGGCGATCGACACGCCACCGACGGTGTAGAAGAACGGATTCGGGTCGGCTTGGTCGTAGTAACCGGCCAGAGTGCCTGCCATCGCGGAACCCAGTGCCACGGACAGGAAGAACAACGCCACCATCTGGGTGTGGAAGTTCTTCGGCGCGAGCTTGGTCGACAACGACAATCCGACCGGGGACAGAAACAATTCGGCGAACGTGAACAGCAGGAGGATTCCCACGAGAGCCAGAAGCGGCATGTTGTCACCGGCCAGCGACGGCACGAAGGCGAGGAACGCCAGACCCATGATGCTCACTCCCGCAGCGAATTTCAGTGGCGTCGACGGTTGGCGGTCGCCGAGCTTCGTCCACATCGCCGCGAACACACCGGCGAAGATGATGATGAACACGGGGTTGATGGACTGAACCCACGACGGTGGGAAGTCCCAGCCGAACAGATTGCGGTCGAGCTCGGTGTCCGCGATGAGAGGAACGGTCGTGAACTGCTGCTGGAACAATGACCAGAACGCGGCACTCGCGATGAACATCGGGATGAACGAGATGACGCGTCGACGCTCGATCTGCGTGATGTGCTTGCTGGACAAGATGATTGAAAAGTAGGCGACCGCAGCGACGATCGTGACGCCGACGACGACGTCGGACAAATTCGACGCTGTGATGGCGCCGAAGACGGACAGCAACGCGACGACGACGATCGCGGCGACGCCGATCGCGCCCCACTTCATGCGGTCGCTCGCAGGGAGCGGATGGGGCGGCGTAGCACCGATTCCGAGCAGATGCTTGCGGCCGATCGTGTACTGAATCAGGCCGAGCGCCATACCGATTGCGGCCAAACCGAATCCGGCGTGGAACCCGAGCTTGTCCCAAGCGAGGCCGGTCAGCAACGGTCCGATGAACGCGCCGATGTTGATGCCCATGTAGAAGAGGGAGAAGCCGGCGTCGCGACGGGTGTCGTGCTCGTCGTACAGATCGCCGACCAACGACGTCGCATTCGCTTTGAGCCCACCGCTGCCGAACGCAACGAGAATCAAACCGACTCCGACGCCGAGGAATCCGGGCAGAACGGCCAACGCGATGTGCCCGAACATGATCATGATCGCGCTGTAGAACAGTGTGCGTTCCGACCCGAGAAGTCGGTCGGCTATCCATGCGCCGAGAATCGTGGACAGGTAGACGGTTCCGCCGTATGCGCCGACGATCGACGTCGCCGACGATTCGGGAATTCCGAGGCCACCCTCGGACACCGAGTAGTACAAGTAGTAGATGAGGATGCCTTGCATCCCGTAGAACGAGAAACGCTCCCACATCTCGACACCGAAGAGATTCGCCAGCGCGAACGGCTGTCCGAAGAACCCGGTGCTCTGCTTGTCCTGTAGTTCGGCCATAGGTGAACTGTGTCACGATCGGCCGGTGTTCGGGAGTATCTGCAGATCAGTTTTTCGAGACGGGTACCAATTTGGCGAGGGCGCGCCAACCCAGCAGGAACACGGCCAGAACCGTCGACGCGACGACGATGAAGCTGAACGCCGTGCCCTGACCGCTGACGACGCGCAGGATCATGCCGACGAGAACCGTCGACACCCATACGAGAATGCCCGTCGGGAGGACGAGGAAGGCGTCGAACTTGTCGCGGTAGAGCGTGACCGTCGCGATCCAGCCGATGACCGCCCCGACGACGAAAGGCCAGGCTGTGTGAAACAGCCCGGCCATGACGTTCGCCTCGTCGTGACTGCGGCGACCGATCGCGCAGAAGACAAGGACCAGAACGAGGTCGACGACGGCGGCAATGATCGGGCTGCGCTTGTTCACCCGATACACCCTAGGGTGCCGCCGTCGCCTTCCGCTCGAATCAGGAAGCCAGACCGGCTTCGATGTCGAGGTTCAGCGTGATCTTGTCGCCGACGACAGCGCCGCCACCCTCGAGCGGCATGTCGATGCTGATGCCGAAGTCCTTGCGGTTGAGGACGGTGGTGGCCTCGAAGCCTGCGACCGGTCCTGCGCCCATGCCCGGGTTGACGCCGTTGAACTCGAGCTTCAGGTCGACGGACTTGGTGACGCCGTGCAGCGTGAAGTCACCGGTCACGACGAAGTCGCCACCGTCGGCCTTGACGGACGTGGAGGTGAACGTGGCGGTCGGGAACTTCTCCACCTCGAAGAAGTCGGCGGTCTTGAGGTGGCCGTCGCGCTGCTCGTTGTCGGTGGTGATGGACGCGACGTCGATCTCCGCGTTGACGGACGGGGTGCCGTCCTCCGCGACCGTGACGGCGCCGCTGAAGTTCTGGAAACGGCCGCGAACCTTGCTGACCATCAGGTGGCGAACGGTGAAGCCGATGGTCGAGTGCGCGGGATCGATGGTCCAGGTGCCGGGGGCCAACTCGGGCAGTGCGATGGATGCGGTCATGACTAGCTCCTCAAGGTTGAAGTTTCAAGTTTGTATAGTACACAAACGGACCGGGGTCCGCATCTATTCCGGGGGAAATTCTTCGCGGCCGGTCGGGGGTGCCCCCTGGTTCGACCGAATGTGGCTATCGGGTCACTCAGAGTGAGCAAGGGGCGCCCTCGCTCCGGGCGGGCGAATGCGCGGGCGGACCGAATGTGGCTATCGGGTCACTCAGAGTGACCGAAGGACGCCCTCGCTGCGCGCAAGGTGAGCGAAGGACGCCCTCGCTGCGCGCCGAGTGACCGAAGGTGACATTCGGTCCACGGGCGGGGGCAGAGACGCAGCTCAGGCCGGCTCGGGATCGGGCCCGCGGCGTTCGGGCTGCGCCTCGCGGGCGGTGCGGGCGTCTTTCTGCAGCTGCTTGGTCTCGCGCTGTTCCATCTCGAGGTCGTAGTGCAGGTCTTCGTGCTGGTGTTTGCGGAACAACACGAGGAACACGACCCAGCCGACGAGGGCGACGAGGATGAAGCTGACACCGCGGTAGACGAAGGCAGCCGCAACGGACTGCGACGCGCTGATGCTGGCGGCGCTGGTGAGGAACGCGATGAGGGTGGCGTCGACGACGACGAGTCCGCCGGGAGCCAGCGGAACCGAACCGACGGCTTTACCCGCCGCGAACGCGATCAGCAGGCCGGACAGACGAGGATCGGCGCCGACGGCATAGCACGCGAAACCGAGGCAGGCGACGTCGGCGATGCGGTGGACCGCGGACCACGTCAGTGACAGGGCGCCGTCACGTTTGCCGAGCTGGACCGACTTGACCTGCTCGATGATCTCGTCGATGCGCTCCTGGCCCGCGTCGCGCGGCTGGTTGCGAAAGTCGTTGACCTTGTGGAGAACCCAGCCCGCAGCACTTCGGATCGACTGTGGATGCGCCGAGACGTACCGAACGCCGACGACGATCGCGACGACGCCCGCAATCGGCAGCACGAGCGTGAACGTGTTGACCGAACCGCCGACGAGCAACGCGCCACCGACACCGAGTACGGCCAGACCTGCCGCCGCGATCACGCCGGAGATCGCCAGCTGCCACGACGCCACGACCGGACTCGCGCCCCAGCGTCGGGTCTCGCGATAGGTGAACGCCGTCGAGAAGACCTGGCCGGCGGGAAGCGTTAACGCCATCGCGGTGCTGCCGTAGATGACGGACAGCGACTTGGCCTGCCGAACGCGCACACCCCCGGCCTGCAGCAACTGCTTCTGCACCCGGCCGAACGCGCTCAGCGACAGTGCCTGCATGAAGATGCACGCCGCCAGCCACCCCCAATGTATTTCGGTGAGTGCCTTCCACGATTCGTGCAGACGTGGCCAGAGATAGATGCCCTCGCCGATCAGCAATCCGACGAGGGCAACCGCTGCCACCCACTTGAGCACGCGAAACCGGTTCCGGCGTCGCGGACCCACCGCCGCGGGCTCTGGTGTCGGTTCGAGCACCCTCACAGCGTAACCACTAGGTCGACGTCATCAGGGATGCTCGACTGGCCACGCGAGGTGAGTGGGACGGCCTCGGCCACGTAGTTGAACTTGATCTCCGAGCTCCCAGTGTTCTTGTTCCTCGTCGCTGGCGAAGTACAGCGCCGACGTCGACGCCAGCACGCGACCCGGACGCAGCTTGGACAGTTCGGTCAGACGGGACGCTTCGTTGACCGGATCGCCGATGACCGTGTACTCGAACCGCTCCTTGGCGCCGATGTTGCCGGCGACCGCGAGACCGGCCGAGACGCCGATGCCGATGTCGAGTCCGACGATGTCGTTGAGCGCGAACCGCAGGTCACGGGCTGCGGCGAGAGCGGCGGTCGGCGCGTCGGGACGGTCGAGTGGCGCACCGAAGATGGCGAGTGCGGCGTCGCCCATGAATTTGTTGACGAAGCCGTGATGCTTGTCGATCACGTCGACGACGACACGGAAGAACTCGTTGAGAAGTACGACGACCTCGCCCGGCGGTCGTTCCGACGCGGTCGCGGTGGACCCGACCATGTCGACGAACAGCACCGCGACGAAGCGCGTCTCGCCGCCCAATTCGGTACCGAATTGCAACGCGCGTCGGGCCACGTCCTCGCCGACGTGCTGGCCGAACAGTTCGCGGAGGACGCGTCGTTCCGCGGCTTCCTCCATCATTCGGTTGAAGCCGACCTGCAGCCGGCCGATCTCGCTGCCGTCGAACACGTCGACCTCGACGTCGTTGTCACCGCGTTGGACGCGCTCGATCGCTCGACGCAGCTGCCGGATCGGATCGGAGATCTGGCTGGCCGTCAGCATCGACAGAATGAACGCCTGTCCGATCGCGAGGACGCTGAGCAGGATGATCGCGATGGCGAGGGCGTCGGTGGAGAACACGAGATCCGTCGTCAGCTGTGTGGCGCACAGCAGGATGATGCCGATGACGGGCATCAACGTGCCCAGACCCCACGTCATCGCCATGCGGGTGCCGACGCCGGGAGCCATGGTCCGGTCGAAACGGCCCTCGCTGAGTGCCATCGCCGCGACCGGCCGCAGGATGCGCTCACCGAGCATGTACGTGAAACCGAACGTCACCGTGGCAGCCAGCGCGACGGTGACGATCACCGCGACCGACAGCGACGGCATCTCCGACACCGTCAACAGCACGAACAGGATGCCGCCGATGACCCACAGAATCAGGTGCACGATGGCCTGACGCAGGGGAGCGTGCAGAGTCGTCATCTGTTCGGCACGTGTCGGCGGCCCACCCCGTAGCTGCCAGCGGACGACCGTGCGCAGCATCCGCGCGGCGTAATACAGACTGATCGTGCCGGCGAAAGCAAGGTACGCGCCGAACACGTAGACGTTGCGAACCCGGTCCGCGACGATCGACTGGGACTCCGTGATCGGCAACCCGTATCGAACGAACGCGAACACCAACACTGCGCCGAACAAGTTCGCCAACAGCATCGACAACATGTACAGCGGCCAGCGACTCTTCAGCGTGAGCGAGACCGCTCGGAAAGATGCCAGCACGGGTTAAATTTACCGGGTGACCCAAGACGAGCCGCGGGCAGAAGCATCCAAGGTGTTTTCGGACACACTCGGTCGTTCCGCAGGCTCCACTCCTGACACATCTGGTCGTTCCGCAGGCTCGACTCCTGCCACTGTGGAGCGTTTCGATCCAGCCGACGCTGTCCACCCGCTCGTTCGCGTCGGCGCCGCATGGACCTGGCGGCTGCTCGTCCTGTTCGCTGGGTTCATCACGTTCTGCTACGTGGTCGGACGCCTGGACACGGTGATCATTCCGGTCGCCCTGGCGCTGCTCGCGTCGGCCATGTTGTTGCCGATCGTCGACTGGATGCAGCGCCGCGGAGTTCCGCGAGCGGCTGCCGTCGTCATCGTCATCATCGCGAGCATCGGCGTCGTCGCCGGCATCATGACGTTCGTCGTCGAGCAGTTCGTCGAGGGCCTGCCCGCGCTGGGCGATCAGTTCACGACGTCCATCAACGACATCCAGAAGTGGCTGGCCGACGGCCCGCTCCACATCAGCCAGGATCAGATCCGGCAAGCGAGCGACAGCGTCGTCAAGGTCATCCAGGACAATCAGGCTGCTGTCACCAGCGGAGCGCTGACGACGGCGACGGTGATCGGAGAGATCCTCACCGGCGCGTTGCTGACGCTGTTCACGCTCATCTTCTTCCTGTACGGCGGCGATCAGATCTGGGAATTCGTGACGCGGCTGGCACCGACGTCGTCGCGTCGTCGTATTCGGTTGGCAGGTAGCCAGGGGTTCGGATCGCTCGTCGGTTACGTCCGCGCGACGGTGGCCGTCGCGGCTGCCGACGCCATTGGTATCGGCGCAGGGCTCGCGGTTCTCGGTGTGCCGTTGGCGCTTCCGTTGGCGTCGCTCGTGTTCATCGGTGCGTTCGTCCCGATCGTCGGTGCGTTCTTGACCGGATTCGTCGCAGTGTTCATCGCGCTCGTGACGAAGGGCTTTCTCACCGCTCTCATCACACTCGGCATCGTCGTGGCGGTCATGCAGTTGGAAGGGCATGTGCTGCAACCACTTCTACTCGGGCGCGCCGTTCGGATCCACCCGCTCGCCGTGGTGCTCGCCATCACCGTCGGAATTCTGTTGGCGGGCATCGTCGGTGGTCTCCTGGCGGTCCCGGTGGTCGCCGTCCTGAACACCGCGATCAGGTCGCTGCTCGCCGACGACCCCGACGAGGTGTTCGAGGAACTCGAGGAGAACGACCCGTCGTCGACGACGAGGTTTCCTGCAGCGCCGGATTCGCCGCATCCGGGCAACGACACGCTCGATCGCGGGTCCCTGAACAAGCCCGACGATGACTGACGCCCTCGGGCCTCTCTGGCGGGCGTCGCAAGCGTTCCGCCTGATCACGCTCGTGTACGCCGTCAGTTATCAGTTCGCGTCGGCGCCCTATTACTCGAACCAACGGTTGAGCTGGTTCTTCGTGGCCACGATGGCCGTGTGGACAGGTGTGTCGGCGATGCTTCTGTCCCGTGCGGCGGGAGTGGAGCCTGCAGGAACGACCCGATCGACGGTGGCGCGGTGGAGGGTCGTGCTGGCGGACCAGTTCATCGTCATCGGCCTGATGGCGTCGACTCGGCTTGTCGCGCCACATGATTGGTACAGCACGCACCAGACGCTTCCGACGACGCTGTGGGCCACCAACGCGGTGATCTCGGCGGCGATTCTCTTCGGGCCCAGAGGAGGCATCGCATCCGGTGTTCTGCTGGCCGCGGTCAGTGCGGTGGTACGGGATCAAGTGAATCTGGACCTGTGGACCGACGCGACGGCGCCGGTACTGGTGTCGGTGGGACTGGCGCTCGGATTGGCGAGCAATACCGCGACGAGGGCGCACGCGGAGCTCGAGCGTGCGGCGCGACTCGCCGCGATCACCGAGGAGCGGGAACGTCTCGCACGCCAGGTGCACGACGGTGTGCTGCAGGTGCTGGCGCTCGTGCGACGGCGAGGTCGTGAGATAGGCGGCGATGCAGGCGAACTCGCCGAACTCGCGGGTGAGCAGGAGGTCGCGCTGCGGATGCTGATCTCCGAGCAGGCGGTGCCGAGCCAGGCAGGCGTCGACGTCGATCTGGGCGCTCTGCTGCGGAAACAGGCGGGTACCACGGTCTCCTTGTCCGCCCCTGCCGATCCCGTTGTGCTGAATCGGCATGTTGCCGAGGAGCTTTCCAGCGCTGTCGCGACGGCGCTGTCCAACGTCGCTCTTCACGCGGGGGAGGGTGCCCGAGCCTTCGTGCTGGTCGAGGATCTGGGTGACACGGTCGTCGTCAGCATTCGCGACGACGGATGCGGAATCCCGGCCGGACGACTCGCCGAAGCGGAAGCAGAAGGGCGCATGGGGGTGTCGAAGTCTATCGTCGGACGCATCCGAACCCTGGGCGGCACAGCAGAACTGGACACCGACGAGTCGGGAACCGAATGGGAAATACGTGTACCGAAGGGGACGAGATGACCGGTGAACAGATCACGATCATGGTCGTCGACGACCATCCCATGTGGCGTGACGGGGTCGCGCGCGACCTCGAGGCTGCGGGATTCGACGTCGTAGCCACGGCGGACGGCGTCGGTGCAGCAGGGCGACGGGCCACCGCGACGCAACCGGACGTCGTGCTGATGGACATGCATCTGCCCGACGGCAACGGCGCCGATGCGACGAGGCAGGTGCTGGCCGGATCGCCAGGCAGCAGCATTCTGGTGCTGTCGGCGTCGGCCGAGCGCGACGACGTGCTCGATGCGATCAAGGCAGGTGCCACCGGCTACCTCGTCAAGAGCGCGTCGGCCGACGAGCTGTTCGATGCGGTGCGCGCGACCGCCGCAGGTCAGGCCGTGTTCACCCCGGGCCTCGCCGGGTTGGTTCTCGGTGAGTATCGACGCATGTCCACTGCGCCCGCGTCGCAGGAGAAGCCGAGTCCGACGCTCACCGATCGCGAGACCGAGGTGCTCCGACTCGTCGCGAAAGGGTTGAGCGCCAAACAGATTGCGTCCAAGCTGACCCTGAGTCATCGAACCGTCGAGAATCACGTGCAGGCGACGCTGCGCAAACTACACCTGGCCAACCGCGTCGAGTTGACGCGCTACGCGATCGAGAAGGGTCTGTGACGGCGTGTTTGTGACGCGCGCGGCGTGGGCACCCTGGGCGGTATGACCGACACAGACAAGCCCGTGGATACCACCGTCGATCCGGCCGAGAAGTCGCGCGGCACCGACGCGGACACCGGTCAGGACGTCGGCGAACGCGGCGAAGCGATCCGCGAGTTCGACGACCACCTGGACGGGGCGGGGGACGAGCCGTCATTTCCGACGCCCGATCCCGAGGACGTCACCGACCACCCGACGGATCCGAAGACGACGACGCGGTCCGAGTAGTCACTTGCGGACGAGCTGCATCAACGCGAACTTCGCAATCGGTACGTAGGGAAGGACGAACGCGGACGGGCCTCGCACGGTGAGCCACGTCCGTGTGCCGTTCGTCGTCGACGCCACCCCGTGGGTGAGCGTCAGGCCGAGGCTGCGGTGGACGAACCACGCCTTCCACGTCCACGTCCGACCCGGTTCGTCCACGTCCAGGATCTCGAAATCCACGGGAAATCCGAGTGGTCCTCGAACCTTCCCGAATGTTTCTGGGCGCAAACGAGATTCGGCGTAGTCGACGCCCATGATCTGCGGCGCCCACGACGACCACATCTCGGGTTTCATGTACCGCTCCCAGGCCGTCTCTGCAGGTGCTTCGCCCGTCGCGTCGATCGTCGTCTCCATGCGCGACGGGCTACCCGGCAGGTCCGAGTCGAAAACTCCAGGACGAGTTCGCCCAGGATTCGGGTGGTCGTCATGTTCCCGACGGCGACGGACGGGACACTCGGTCCGGTGCGCATCGTGCAACTCGCGAACTTCTACGGACCCCGTTCCGGCGGCCTCCGTACCGCGGTCGATCAGCTGGGGGCAGGGTACGCCGCGCGGGGACACGAAGCCGTGCTGGTCGTGCCAGGTGCCGAGCGAGCCGAGGAGATTCTCCCAACGGGAGTTCTTCGGGTCACCGTGCCTGCGGTTCGCCTTCCCCTCACCGGCGGCTACCGAGCCGTCCATCCCGGTGCGATCGCCGACATCCTGGCCGGACTACGGCCCGACGTCATCGAGGTCTCGGACCGGTTGACGCTCCGCGGGATGGGAGCGTGGGCGTCACGACGCGGCGTCGGCAGCGTCATGATCTCGCACGAACGTCTCGATCGGCTTCTCGCGCAGATCATGCCGCGGGCCGCTGCGCGTGCGCTGGCCGACGTGGCGAACCGTCGCACCGCCGAATCGTACGACGCCGTCGTCTGCACAACGGGTTTCGCGCGTCGCGAGTTCGAACGTATCGGTGCCCCCAACATCGCCGAGGTCCCCCTCGGAGTCGATCTCGATCTCTTCCACCCCACTCGGCGCGGCGGCGACCGATCGCGGTGGCACGGCGACGCCGACGCCCTGCTCGTCCACTGTGGTCGCTTGTCCGTCGAGAAGAAGGTGGAACGGAGCATCGACTCCATTGCGGCACTGCGTCATTCGGGATCGAATGTCCGGCTCGTGATAGCAGGCGACGGGCCGCGTCGGGCAGGGCTGGAGCGTCGCGCGAAAGGTCTTCCCGTCGACTTCCTCGGATTCGTCGACTCACGCGTCGAACTTGCATCGTTGCTTGCATCGGCCGATGTGGCCCTGGCGCCGGGCCCGCACGAGACATTCGGTCTCGCCGCGCTCGAATCGCTCGCAGCAGGAACACCCGTCGTCGTGTCACGGTCGTCGGCTCTGGCAGACATCGTCACCCCGGCGTGCGGCGGGCGATTCGACGACACGGCCGACGGTTTCGCATCCGAACTCGGTCGCGTACTGGACCTGCCGTCCCTCGCGCGACGGACCGCAGCACGCTCGCGCGCAGAGCAATTCGGTTGGCCCGCCTCGATCGAGGGCATGCTGGCCGTTCTCGGTCGTGGCTCCACGGCCGTATGACCCCTATCCTGGTGGCCATGGAGGCGAGAAATCTTCGGGTGTCCGATGCGGAGAAGGAACACGTAGGGCACCTGCTGCAGAAGGCCGTCGGGCTCGGGATGCTGTCGCTCGGGGAGTTCACCGAACGGATGGACACCGCCCTCGCCGCGAAGACCCGCGGTGAACTCAACTCCGTCCTTGCTGATCTGCCGGGCATGCAGATCGCCGACGACCATCGGCCGGTCCAAGCTCCTCAGTCATCGCCGCAGGTGACGCGGGCCTCGAACTCGTGGGGCGGCGACAGCAGCAACGTAGTCAAGGCCACGATGTCGACCGTCACGCGCAAGGGGCCGTGGCACGTGCCGCCGCAGCTGACGATCCAGAGCAAGATGTCGTCGGTGACGCTGGATTTCACGCAGGCCGTGATGTCGACCCAGGTCGTCGAAGTGGCCGTCGACGATTACTGCGGCACCATCTCGCTCGTACTTCCACCCGAAGCAACGGCCGACCTCAACGGGGTCGAGACGATCGGCGGCAGTGCGAACAACAAAGTCCGCACCGGCCCGCCGATCGGACGGCTGCACGTCATCGTGCGGGGCAAGATCCGCTTCGGTTCCATCACCGCGAAGCACCCCATGGGCACGTCGTTGCGTCGGATGTTCGGCGGTTGACGGGCCGGGGTGTCGTAAACCCCTAGTACAAACCGAGTAGCACTACTCAGGCTTCGCCGACGCGATTCTTCGACGATCGTAGGCATGACCTTTTCGAGTGGTAACCGTGTCGATCCTCAGTTGGTGGCCAGGTTGTCCGGCCAGTTCGCCTCGCTGGGCGAACATCTGCGGCAGGTGTCCGGTGATCTGAACGCGCTACACGCGCAACTCGCCGTGCAGCCCGCGCCGCCCCAGGTCTCGCAGGTCCCCCAGGCTCGTCCGCAGCCGCAGCCGCAGCCGCAGCCGCAGCCGCAGCCGGTGTGGACGCCACGTCCGGTGCCGATGGCTCCTCCGGTAGCAGGCCCGCCGCGACCTGCCCCCGCTCCCACTCCCACGAAGGAGCCTTGGTGGCAACGTGACGGCGTCATCAGCCGCCTGCTGGCCGTTGCAGGTGCGGGCGTCACACTCGTCGGCGTCGTGATGCTTCTGGTGCTGGCCGCACAGGCCGGGTGGTTCGGGCCGACGTTGCGAGTCGGCGCGGGAGCCGTGCTCTCGATCGCGTTGGTTGCCGTCGGTGCCAGGGTGTACGGCAGGCCGGGTGGACGGGTCGGCGGAATTGCCGTCGCCTCCACCGGTATCGCAGGCTTGTTCCTGGATGTCGTTGCAGTGACGGCGATCTACGGATGGCTGCACCCGGTTCTCGGATTGGTCGCAGCGTTCGGGGTCGCGGCAGCAGGCGTCGCACTGGCGGTGTCGTGGCGGTCGCAGCCGATGGCGTCGTTGATTCTCGCCGGCGTTGCTGCATGTGCTCCCGTGGTCACCGGCGGAATCACGCTGCCGCTCATCGCTTTCTTCACGGTGACTCTCATCGCCGGATTCCCGGCACAACTCGGCCGAGACTGGCCGCTGTTGGGTCTCGTTCGCACTGTTCCGGTCGTTGTGGTTCTGCTCGTCGCTGTCACCAGGGGAGCGACGTGGAGCCTGCCGTGGCACAACGCTCTACAGTTGCTGGTTGCGTCGTCCATCGTCTTCGTGTTCGGAATCGGTAGCGCCGCAGAGTTGTTGCGCCGCAACGGTGGCGATGTGATGGCGTCGGCGATGATGGCCGTGGCGTCCGTGCCGGTTCTCGCTGTCGGCGTGTTGTTCGTGCCCTGGACGCACACTCTGATCGAGGCGATGGTGGCGCTGACGTGTGTCGTGACGATCGCCGTCGCACACTGGTTGCCGACGCATGCGCGCATCGTTCTCGCCGCTGCGGGATCGTTCGCCCTCCTGCAGGCGGTCTTGGTGCCGACAACGGCCGAGCTGCGGCCGGTGGCTCTCCTCGTCGTCGCGGCCGGCCTGATCGCCGCGGCATGGCAGATGTCGTCGAAGACGGCATTCTGGTTCGGTAGTGGATTCGCGGCGCTGGGAGCGCTCGGCTTCCTGGTCGTCGCACCCCCGGAGGGGGTGACGGACGCGGACCACGCCATGGGCAACATCGGCGTCGTCATCGCTGGAATTCTGTTGACCGGCACGGCAATCGGTTCGGTTCTGGTTGCTCGTCGGTTGTCGATCGCGGACAAGAATCTGGAGGCGTGCTGGGTCGTCGCCGGTCTGGTGTCGTTGTATGCGATGACGTCGGCCACCGTCGCTCTCGGTGTCGCAGCGCTGGGCGGCTCCACGGGATTCGTCGCCGGGCACTGTGCGGCGACGATCGAATGGATGGTCACGGCGATGGTTCTGCTCGTGATCGGCCTTCGAAGCGAAAAGTACGCGCACACAGCGCTGTTGGCCGGCCTGTCACTCACCGCGGCGGCCGTGGCGAAGCTCTTCCTGTTCGATCTCGTCGCGCTCGACGGCTTGTTCCGGGTGTGCGCGTTCATCGTCGTCGGACTTCTGCTGCTGTTCGCAGGGACGCGCTACGCGAAGGTGTTCGCGAACCGCGACAGCGCTCCGCCGACGTCTGCTCACCCCGCACACTAAGTGACCGGAATATCGAAGTCGTGCACCGTATTCGGAGAGAATGCGTGCACGACTTCGATGTGTGAGAGAGCTACAGGAACGTCTCGCCGAGTCCGAGTTTCTGCTGTATCCGTTTCATCCACCTCGGTGCCCACCAGCAGTCGTCGCCGAGCAACTTCATCACCGATGGCACCAGGAACATACGAATCACCGTCGCGTCGATGATCAATGCCGCGATCATGCCGTAGGCGATGTACTTCATCATCACCAGATCCGAGAATGCGAACGATCCCGTGACGACGATGAGAATCAATGCCGCGGCAGTGATGATTCGACCCGAGTGCGCGGTCCCGATGCGAATGGCATCGGTTGTGCTGGCGCCCTTTTCGTGTGCCTCGACCATTCTCGACAACAGAAACACTTCGTAGTCGGTGGACAAGCCGAACACGATCGCAGCGATCAGAAGCAGAATCATTGCCATGATCGGTCCAGGGGTGAAGTTCATGGCATTCGCGCCGTGGCCGTCGATGAAAATCCAGGTGAGGATGCCCATCGTCGCGCCGAGCCCGAGCGTCGTCATCAACACTGCCTTGATCGGCAGCACCAGAGATCCGAACGTCAGGCACATCAGCAGGGTGACGATGCACACCACGAGGATGGCCGTCAGTGGAAGCAGGTCGACGAGCGCGGTGATCGAATCACGCTCGATCGCAGGCGTTCCCGTGACTTGGACGGTCGCGCCGTCGGGCACGTCCATGCTGCGGAGGTAGTCGATCGCAGCCTGCGAGTCGTTGCGATCGACGAGTCCCGCCTTGAAGACGATGATGCCGTCCTTGCTGGCGCCGGTCGCCGAGAACTTCTCGATCAGACCAGGGGCCTCGTTGGCTTGCTTCGTGATCGCGCCGAGGCTGCTGCCCTGCGCATTCTGGATGACGAGTTTCAGAGGCTCGGTGCGCTGACCGGGGAACAACTCGTCGAATTGCTCCTGCGCGACGCGCGTCGGATTGTCGGGCGGCAGATACGTTTCGTTGATACCGCCGAACTCGATGCGACCGACCGGAAGTGTCAGGACCACCAATCCGAGGACGATCGCGAGGGCGACCTTGACCGGCCTGCGCATGACCCAGCGAGTGAGCTTGCCCCACATGCCGTTCTCGATCTCCTCGGACGACTTCGTCTTGCGCATGAACGCGAAGCCGAGTGCGTCCACGCGTCGGCCGAGGATCGCGAGAAGTGCCGGGAGGATCGTCACGGCCGTCAGGGCTGCCAGCGCAACGGTCGTGATCGAGCCGTAGGCAACGGATTTCAGGAATCCGTGCGGAAACAACAGCAGTCCGCCGAGGCACGCCACGATCATCGTCGCGGAGAACACGACGGTCCGGCCCGCTGTCATGACGGTGCGGCGGACCGCGTCGGACGGAGAACGGCCGTCGCCGAGTTCCTCGCGGAAGCGGGAGACGATGAAGAGGCCGTAGTCGATCGCCAATCCGAGGCCCACCATCGACACGACCGGCTGCACGAACGTGTTGACCTCGGTGAAGTTGGTGAACGCGCGAACGACGCCGTTGGCGGCGACGACGGTCAGACCCCCGACGATCAGTGGTAGCGCCGCAGCGACGACGCCGCCGAAGACGATCAACAGCAAGACCGCCACGGCAGGGATGGCCAACACTTCCATACGGTGGATGTCTTCGGACATCGTCGATTGCAACGCGCCTGCGACAGCCTGCAGGCCGGCCACCTGGACATCCACACCGTCGATGTAGAAGGCGTTCTCCACGGCCTGGAAGTTGTCGGTGCGCTCGGTGTCGTCGGCCCCGGCGATCGCGATACTCGCGATCGCGTGCTTCTTGTCCTCGGTGGCCAGCGCTGCGGCGCGGACCGTGTCGGGGACAGGGAAATACGTACCGTTGATCTTGTCGATCGTGTCCGCATGATCGGTTCCGAGGGCCGTCAGGCTGGCGACGACCGCAGCGGAGAATTCAGGATCGTCGACGGTTCTGCCGTCCGGAGCCGTGTACAGGACGAGGACGTCGCCCTGCGCGTCACGACCGAACGTGTCGTCCGCGAGTGCAGCCGCCTCGACGGCTTCGGAACCGGGATCGTCGAAACCGCTTTGACTGAGATGGTTTTCGACGCCGATGCCGTACCCGGCCAGCGCGAGCAATCCCGCGACCATCACTCCGATGACCGTGAACCGCGCGCGGTAGACCAGATTCCCCCATGTCGCGAACATTCATCTCCCCCATGTCGATGGTGTCGTGTACATCTCGTACAGAAAGATCCGCATACAGAACGGCCACCCCGATGATTCGGAGTGGCCGTTCGGTCGTCTTGGTCGGCTACTGTCGCCGCTCCCTCGCGAGCAATTCACTGACGCTCAGCGCCTGCTGACCGCCCCGGTGGCGTCCGCTGTCCGCGTCGGACTCGGGCTGATCGGCATTCTCCGCGGCCCTACGGCTCGCGCGCGTCGTCGAAGGAGCAGCCTCCTCGTTCCGGCGCGGCTGTGCTGGTCCGGTAGTCGTGCCCTGGGTCGGTCGCTGGGACGCTCCCCGGCTCGGTCGTTGCTGCTCGGGCTCGGGTGTCTCCGCGCGGCGCGACGGTGCGTTACGCGTCGAGACGTCGTAGCGCTGCCGTGGCTCGGCCGGCGTGCGAGGTGACGACGCGGAACCGTTGGTCCGGCCGCCGTTGTACGTGCCGTTGGCACCGTTGTTTCCCGTGCCGTTGTTTCCCGTGCCGTTGGCTACGTTGGCGACGCTGCCGTTGGTAGCGCTCCCGTTCGTGGCGCTGCCGTTCGTTCCGCGGGAGGAGCCGTTCGTGCCCGTCCGGCCGTATCCGTTGCGCGTGGTGCCGTTACGCGTTCCGGTGCTTCCTGCGGTCGACTGCTCGTCGTCGGAGTGCGTGTCCTTCGACGGCTCGGGTGTGCTGGGTTTCTGGGTCGGCGCGCGTAGGTCCGCGAGCCAGCTCTCGATCGAACGCGGATCGGGCGTCGACGACCGTGTCGGCTCGCTCGAGCGAGCCGGCTGCGCTGTCTCGCGCGTCGCCGGCTGCGGCCTACGAACGGGTTCGGGCTTGCTGATCGGATCGGGCGCGCGCACCGGCCGAGGCTCGTCGGAGACCTTCGGGGTGGCGACGGTCCGCGGCCGCGCAGGAGGCGTCGACGCGTCGGCGGGTGCCTGAGACGGCCTGCCCGTCGCCGATCGGCGTTCCTCTTCCTTGGCTGCGTGGGTCGCACGGATCGGCCCGGAGCCGCTGGGTGCGACGACGGGGATCGGCTCGGTCAAGGGCTCGTTGACGCGGGGCGCGGTGCGTGCGGCAGGCCGGATCGGACCGCCTGCAGGCGACAGTTCCGGAACGTCCTGGGGGAGCATCTCGTCCTCGAGGATCGTCTCGCCGAGCCCGAGCTTCTGCTGAATGCGCTTCATCCAGGCAGGGGCCCACCAGCAGTCGTCGCCGAGCAGTTTCATCGTCGCCGGCACGAGGAACATGCGGATGAGAGTCGCGTCGATGATCAACGCGGCGATCATGCCGTAAGCGATGTACTTCATCATCACGAGATCGGAGAACGCGAAGGCTCCGGTCACGACGATGAGAATCAGGGCGGCCGCGGTGATGATGCGCCCCGTGTGGGAGGTGCCGACGCGAATGGCCTCGCTCGTCGAGGCGCCGCGTTCTCGCGCCTCGACCATGCGGGAGAGCAGGAACACCTCGTAGTCGGTCGACAGACCGAACACGATCGCGATGATCAACACGAGGACGGGAGCCATGATCGGCCCGGGCGTGAAGTTCATGAAGCTGGCGCCGTTGCCGTCGATGAATATCCACGTCAGGATGCCCATCGTGGCGCCGAGGCCGAGCGTCGTCATCAGCACTGCCTTGATGGGCAACACCAACGATCCGAACGTCAGGAACATCAACAGCGTCACGACGAAGACGACCAGCACCGCCATCAACGGCAGATTGTTCACCAGCGCGGTGATCGAGTCCTGCTCGATGACGGGCGTTCCGGTGATCTGGACGGTGGCGCCGTCGGGAACATCGATGCTGCGCAGGTGATCGATCGCGGGTGTGGAGTCGTTGCGGTCGACGAGGCCTGCCTTGAAGACGATGATGCCGTCTTTGCTCGCGCCGGTCGGGGAGAACTTCTCGATGAGGCCCGGTGCTTCGTTGAGCTGCCTGGTGATCGCAGCCAGATCGGCGCCCTGAGCGTTCTGGATGACTGCTTTGATGGGCTCGGTGCGCTGACCGGGGAACAGTTCGTCGAACTCGTTCTGGGCCTGCCGGGTGACGTTGTCGGGCGGCAGGTAGGTCTCGTTGATGCCGCCGAACTTGATGTTGCCGACGGGGAGGGTGAGCAGCACGAGG
Organism: Rhodococcus sp. BP-261; assembly: GCF_019835205.1. Classification (NCBI taxonomy): domain Bacteria; kingdom Bacillati; phylum Actinomycetota; class Actinomycetes; order Mycobacteriales; family Nocardiaceae; genus Rhodococcus; species Rhodococcus sp. BP-261. The sequence goes on from NZ_JABUCO010000013.1 coordinate 143,012, forward strand.
CCGAGGACGATCGGAACGGTGACCTTCAGCGGGTTGCGCATGACCCAGCGGGTCAGCTTGCCCCACATGCCGTTCTCGATTTCCTCGGACGACTTGGTCTTGCGCATGAACTTGAATCCGAGCGCGTCGACGCGTCGGCCGAGGATCGACAGGATCGCGGGCAGGATCGTCACCGCCGTCAACGCGGCGAGAACGACCGTTGCGATCGACCCGTAGGCCACCGACTTGAGAAAGCCCTGCGGGAAGAGCAGGAGTCCACCGAGGCTGGCGACGATCATCGTCGCCGAGAAGACGACGGTTCGTCCTGCCGTCATGACCGATCGTCGAACGGCCTGTTGGACGGAGTAGCCGTCGCCGAGTTCTTCACGGAAGCGGGACACGATGAAGAGGCCGTAGTCGATGGCGAGGCCGAGACCGACCAGCGAGACGACGGGGGCGACGAAACTGTTGACGTCGGTGAAGTGGGTGAAGACCTTGACGATGCCGTTGGCGCCGACGACGGTCAGACCGCCCACGATGAGCGGGAGCGCCGCGGCGACGACGCCGCCGAAGATGAAGAACAGCAGGACGGCGACGGCCGGGATGGCCAACAGTTCCATGCGGTGGATGTCACCCGCCATCGTGGACTGCAGTGCGCCTGCGACGGCCTGCAAGCCGGTGACCTGTACATCGACCCCGTCGATGTAGAAGGCGTCCTTCACGTCCTGGAAGTTGTTCGTCAGCTCGGTGTCGTTGTCGCCGAGCATGGCGATACTGGCGATGGCGTGAGTCTTGTCCGCGGTCGCGAGCGCGGCGACGCTGACGACGCCGTCGACCTTGAAGTACGTTCCGTTGATCTTCTCGATCTGGTCCGGATGGTCGGCGACGAGCGAGTTCAGGCTGTCGGTGACCTTCGTGTTGAACTCCGGGTCGTCGATCGTCTTGCCCTCGGGAGCCGTGTACAGAACGATGACGTCGCCCTGTTTGTCACGCCCGAAGGTGTCGTCGGCGAGCTTGGCCGCCTGGACGGACTCGGAGCCCGGGTCGTCCCAGCCGCTCTGGCTCAGATGGTCGTTCAGGTCGAGTCCGTACGCGGCGAAGCCCAGAAGGGCGGCGACCATCACTCCGATGACCGTGAACCGCAAGCGGTAGACGAGATCTCCCCATCTGGCGAACACTACGAAACTCCTTGACGCCCGACGAGCAGGGCGGACAGTGGACGGAACGGCTGCAACCATGCGCCCTCGTCCGGCAGGGAGTCCAGGCTCACGCGAGGCAGAGGCTCACGGAAGACTCCCGGGATGTCCTCCAGGTCGAGGAACTCCAGCGTCTCCGAGGTGACGGCCCAGCTCGCGTGCTCGCGAAATCCCAGTACGTGGACGGGAACACCGGTCGCGGCAATGTCTTCCAACGGTTCACGAAACGCTTGACCGTCGGCCGACGCAACCATGACGCCTGCCAGTCCACCGTCGCGACTGCGCAGCGCGATGTGGTCGAGCATGTCGGCGTCGACGTCGCTGTCCTCGTCGACCTTCGGCTTCGCGAAAACAGCGAATCCCACGTTACGCAAGGCCTCGACCCAGGGTCGAACGACGTCGGCGCTGCCGGGCGCGATGTTGGTGAACACCGTCGCCTCGGGTTCGAGCGTGGACGTGCCCGATGCGGACAGCTCCGCGGTGCGGTGCAGAAGCCATCGTCCCAGCGCATCGAACCGCGGCCGGTACGCAGCCGTCGGGCGTCCGCCGAGAATCGCGCCGAGACCCATGTCGAGATTCGGGGCGTCCCAGACCAGGAGCACTCGCTTCGTGTGTCGAGTATCACCCGTGTCGAGCGTGGGCATCGGGGCGAGCGTGGTGTCCGACACGTCTGCGCTGGCGTTCATCATCTGCTCTTCCCCCATATGAGCTCGGTCACCGAGCTGCCGACAAGCTGTGCTTTGCCTTCGAACTTGGTGACCGGACGCTCGTGTGTCATCGGCGATTCCCAGTCGAGAACGGACAACCTCGGTTCGGCGTTCCCGGCCTCGGCGATCCATTCTGCATACTCGGCGTGATCGGTGGCGACATGAAGAACGCCCCCGGGCTTCAGACGGTCGGCGATCATCGCGAACGTCGGCCCCTGCAGCAGCCTGCGCTTGTGGTGACGCGCCTTCGGCCAGGGGTCCGGAAAGAACACGCGCACTCCGGTCAACGACTCCGACGTCAACATGTTCTCCAGAACGTCCATCGCGTCGCCGCGCAGCAGACGAATGTTCTCTATGTCGTCGCGCTCGATCTGCTGGAGAGTCTGTGCCAGTCCGGGGCGATAGACCTCGACGGCCATGAGGTTGACGTGCGGCTCGGCCTTGGCCATCGCCGTCGTCGCGGTTCCGGTGCCGGATCCGATCTCCAGAATTGCGGGGCCGGACCTGCCGAACCATGCGTCGACGTCGATGTGTTCGTCGGCGACATCGCGGCCGATCTTCGGCCACAGGGTGTCCCATGTGGCCTGCTGGGCAGCGGTCAGAGCGCCACGCCGAGACCGAAAACTCGTCACTCGAGGGTAGAGCCGAGAGCCCTTGTCGGTGGGCCGCTCGTCCTCTGGTCGAGGGCTGTGGGTGGTGCTCCGTGCGTCGTTCACGCGTCCATTGTCGCCCATCGAGAGAGTGTGTGACAGGTGGGTCTCGAGTTGTAGTTGAGACTTGTGGTGTCACCGCAGGCCAGCGGCCCGCGGATTCGCGAATCTGTCGGACCGGTATGTCAGAATTGCCCGCGAATCCGGGGCGGGGATACGTGAAAAGCGGGGGGTCGCGATGAACGGGGTGGATCAAGGGCGTCTTCGCCGACTGGCGTCGGAGTCGTCGGTGCGCGACGCGCATCTCGGGCGTGAGATCGACCTGGCACTCGACAGATGCTTCGCGCGCATCCGAGTGCAGGTGTCCGGGCGAGTGGGCGTCGGAAAGTCCACAGTGCGCGCGGTCGTGGAAGCAGCCCTCTCGGAATCAGTGGGCTTCGGCGACGCCGTCGACATCACCGAGGCTGCGGCCGTCGACGTTCCCCGCTCACCCGATCCGATCCTCGACGGCGACGTCGTCGTGCACGTGTTGGCAGGGGGAGCGCAAGCCGCCGACGTCGAGGTCCTGTCGTCGGTGGCGACGGCAGTCGCCGTGCTCGCCAAGGCCGACACGCTGGACGACGCGTCGGACACGGTCGCTCGGTCGGCGGCCACCGTCGGCGTTCCTGTGCTGCCGTTGATGGCCACCGTGGCGCGCAGCCTGTCCCGCGGCGAGCCGTCGTCGTTCGCAGACCTTCGTTGCACGGCGGCATCGTTGCCCGACGACGCAGTACTCACGCCCGATCGTTTCGCGCTCGCGGCACCGGACGCGGAAACCGGACGGCGTCGACGCGTACTGGTCGATCAGGTGGAAATGGCGGGTGTGCGCTTGCTCGTGGGGATACTTCGAAACGACCCCACCGTCGACGACGCCACCCTGCGACTCATGCTGGCCGACGCCAGTGGCGTCCGGCCGGTGCTCGACGCCGTCGGACGCTGTATCGACGGCATCCGTACCGACAGGGAAGGCCGGCTACTGCATCGGCTGACCGAGTTGTGTGCGGAACACCCTCGCGTGAGCGAGGAGATCGAGCGATACCTCGCCACCGACGAGGCGGTGCTGGCGGTCATGCGGTCGGCGCTGCGTGCGGTGGGCGAGGCGCGTGACCTCGGTCAGCCCTTGGCAGCGGCGGTCGAGTGGCACCGGCGAGCGCGTTCGGCGTCGAATCCCGACTTCTGCCGGGCTGCGGTCGCGATCTCGCGGGGCTACCTGAGAGTGCATGCATCGTGATCGACGTCCCCGGCGACATGGGTGGCGTGATCAGACGATGGTTTCCCGACGGACTCGACGCCGTCGGGGCCGCGCGCCGGGCTGTGCCCGAAGGGTTGTTCGTCACCGGGATCCACGATGCCGACGTCACGACTCTGCTCGAGGAACTCCGTCACCTCGGCGTTACGCCGACCGCCGCCCGCGTCGACTCGGCCGCCGTCGTGATGTTCGCCGTCGACGCGTCCTCCCCGATCGGGCGTCGAGCGCTCGCCGAGATGCGGCCTGCGCTCGAATCGACCACGGTCGCCATCGTCGTCAACGGAATCGATGCGCACCGAGAATGGCGCGAGGTGACGCGGTCGGTGGCGTCGTCGATCGCCGAGCACGTTCCTCGGGCCGTCGACGTCGAGGTGTGGCCCACGTCGGCCGGCCTCGCCCGCCGCGCACGTCACGTCGCCGACGCGGCCGCGCGCGACGCGCTGTACGAGGAGTCGGGCATCGCTGCGCTCGGCGCGTTTCTGGCCGATGCGCTGCAGCGACCGCCCGGCATGCTGCGCGAGCGCAAGTACAACGCCGCCGTTCATGCCGCTGTCGCCGGAGCCAGGCGCGCGATCGTCGACCGAGCGCGTGAGGTGACCGGAACGGGCGCGACCGTCGGCCTTCGCGCCGAACGCGCCGATCTGCTCGAGCGACGAGACCGGGAACGGCGGGTACGCACGACGACGCTGCGGAACAGGCTCCAGATGCTTCGTGTCGACGTGACGCACGAGATCGGCGAGGAATCGCGCACGTTCGTCGCGGGGGCCCGCGAGGCGATAGCGTCCGCGACGCGGTCGGAACTGCGACATCTGCCTGCCGACCTGTCGCAGCAGTTGACGAAAGCCGGTCGACGAGTGGACGGTGGGGTCACCGAACGGGTGCAGGCGATTGCTACCGACGTCGAGATCGACATCGAATTGCCCTCGACTGCAACGCAACTCGCGAGGATCGAGCCTCCCGCTCGGCGACGCCGCACCGTCGAGGACAAAGTCATGGTGGTGGTCGGCGCGTCCGCGGGCGTCGGCCTGGCCCGCATCGTGGTGTCCCCGTTGTCGATGCTCCCCGCGTTCGAGGTCGCGGTCGTCCCAGCGGCACTTCTTCTCGGCGCGTTCTCGGCCTGGTGGGTGGTGCGTGCGCGCGCGTCGGTAGCGGATCGGGCGCATCTGCGTACGTGGACGTCGGACGCTGCTGCCTCGGCCAAGTCGTCGTGGGAACAGGCGGCACAGGCTCGCATGCTCGCCGTCGAAGAAGCGTTCGTGTCGGCGTCGACCGATTCGATCGGGACGGCGACGCTCGCGGCCGAATCCGAGCTCGACCGCGTGGAATCGGAACTCCGCACCGCGGCCGATCATCGCGCGTCGGTGCTGGCGGCTTGTGACCGCGATCTGGCCGCTCTGGATCGGGGCGTGGAGAGATTCGTCGTCGCGGCGCAGGAACCGGCGCTCTCCGAGGTGCGTCCTAACAACTAGGCCCTACGACACAGAAGGGAGCGCCGGGTGATGGATATCGACGACGCATTTCTCCTCGGTTCCGATTTCGACAGCGAACAGGACGTCGACGCGCAACATCACGACCCGTTCGGTCTCGGCGTCGAGATGTTCGATCTCGACGGCGATGGCATGTCGGAGACACGTGTCGTGCGCACCGAGGCCGGCGTGACCGTCGCTACGGACCGAGATGGGGACACTGTGATGGATACGTTTTCGGCGGTGGCCCGTGACGGCCATTACGAATCCTGGGAAGTTTTTCGCGCAGCTGACGGTACTTCGCAATGGAAACGGACGGATTCCGGGGAATTGTTCGAATGAAAAGAAGTCGTTGTTTGTAATGTCCTGACATGGAATCTCCGCAGCGTGAGGGGTCTGAACTATTACTTTCCGGTAGCTGAATCGTTTCTGTGACCAATCGGACAACACCCTGATTCCGGAATGACGACATGCGGCGTTAACCTGAGACCAGGACACCCGGCGCCCGTGTCGTCGGTTTGACGTAGCCAGTATGATGCTGTATACGCGGACCGCGCGATCGGGCAGTTCCCCACCGAGAGGGGAAGATCAGGTCTGCCTCACGCCCCTGCCAAGCCCAGCAGTGGACGAAGTGGAACTGATTCCGGCTCACCCCAGGAGAGTTAGATGACCTCAGCGACCATTCCCGGTTTGAACGGCACTGACGCCGCGCCTCCCACCCAGCACAAGGAACTTCTTGCGTGGGTTCAGCAGGTAGCAGAACTCACCGAGCCGGATCGGGTGGTCTTTGCTGACGGTTCGGACGAGGAGTGGGAGCGCCTCACCACCCAGCTGGTCGACGCAGGCACCTTCACTCGGTTGAACGACGAGAAGAAGCCCAACTCGTTCCTCGGCAACTCCGATCCGTCGGACGTGGCCCGCGTGGAGTCGCGGACCTACATCTGTTCCCAGCGCGAGATCGACGCAGGTCCCACCAACAACTGGATGGAACCGTCGGAGATGCGCGGCATCATGACCGACCTGTACCGCGGCAGCATGCGCGGACGCACCATGTACGTGGTGCCGTTCTGCATGGGCCCGCTCGGAGCGGACGACCCCAAGCTCGGCGTCGAGATCACCGACTCGGAGTACGTCGTCGTCTCGATGCGCGTCATGACCCGCATGGGCTCGGCCGTGCTGGACAAGCTCGGCACCGACGGGTTCTTCGTCAAGGCGCTGCACTCGCTCGGTGCCCCGCTCGCCGAGGGCGAAGCGGATGTTCCCTGGCCGTGCAACGACACCAAGTACATCACCCACTTCCCCGAGGATCGCGAGATCTGGAGCTACGGCTCGGGATACGGCGGCAACGCCCTGCTCGGAAAGAAGTGCTACTCGCTGCGCATCGCGTCGGCGATGGCGCACGACGAGGGCTGGCTCGCCGAGCACATGCTCATCCTCAAGCTGATCTCCCCCGAGGACAAGGCCTACTACATCGCCGCGGCGTTCCCGTCGGCCTGTGGCAAGACCAACCTCGCGATGATCCAGCCGACCATTCCGGGCTGGCGTGCCGAGACGATCGGCGACGACATCGCCTGGATGCGCTTCGGTGAGGACGGCCGTCTCTACGCGGTCAACCCCGAATTCGGATTCTTCGGTGTGGCACCGGGAACCAACTGGGACTCGAACCCCAACGCGATGAAGACCATCGACCAGGGCAACTCGGTCTTCACGAACGTCGCACTCACCGACGACGGCGACGTGTGGTGGGAAGGCTTGGAGAACCGGCCGGATCACCTGATCGACTGGAAGGGCAACGAGTGGACGCCCGAGTCGGATTCGCTTGCGGCACACCCGAACTCGCGCTACTGCGTGCCGATGTCGCAGTGCCCGTCGATGGCTGCCGAATGGGACGACCCGAAGGGTGTGCCGATCTCGGCGATCCTGTTCGGTGGACGTCGTAAGACGACGGTTCCGCTCGTCACCGAGGCCCGCGACTGGCAGCACGGCGTGTTCATGGGTGCGACGGTCGGCTCCGAGCAGACTGCAGCGGCCGAGGGCAAGGTCGGCACCATTCGCCGCGATCCGATGGCGATGCTGCCGTTCCTCGGCTACAACGTCGGAGACTACTTCCAGCACTGGATCGACCTCGGCAAGAACGCCGACGACTCCAAGCTGCCCAAGGTCTTCTACGTCAACTGGTTCCGTCGCGGCGACGACAAGCGCTTCCTGTGGCCCGGATTCGGTGAGAACTCTCGCGTCCTGAAGTGGATCGTCGAGCGTATCGAGCACAAGGCTGCGGGCGTCGAGACCCCGATCGGTGTCGTCCCGACCGCCGACGCTCTGGACATCTCCGGCCTCGACACCACGGTCGAGGACGTCGCCGAGGCTCTCAACGTCGACGTCGACGAGTGGAAGGCCGAGATCCCGCTGATCGAGGAGTGGTTCGACTTCGTCGGCGAGAAGCTTCCCACCGGCATCAAGGACGAGTTCGACGCGCTGAAGCAGCGTCTGGGCGCGTAGTGCGCTCCGCGCCCGTGCGCGGATAGTTGGGCCAGGGAGCCTGTTGCTTAATTGGTGTGCGGGCGGGCGGCTGGTGGCCCGTGTTTTCTGGTGGCCGGTGGCCGGTGGCTGGTGGTGGATGTCGTCGGCCACCGGCCCCTGCCGTGTCAGGCAGCCAGTGCGCCTCGGGTGATTGGCTGGCTGGTGAACAGTCGGAGCAGGTTGGTTGTCGCGGCGGCGAGTTTGAGTTCGGCGTTCACAGCCGCCAAACCGCGGCGCGCGAATCGACGCAACCCGCGGCGGTCTTTGAGGTGAGCGTTGACCGGCTCGACCAGCGCACCCCGGCGTAAGTAGCGGCGTGCACCGTCGTCGGTGGCTAATGTCGTGCGCATCG
>NZ_JABUCO010000014.1:0-128373 GCF_019835205.1 Rhodococcus sp. BP-261
CGAGAAGTTCGAGAAGCGCTACGGGCGCCGCACCCGAAAGGAAGCCTGAGCCATGGCCGTTCCGAAGAGAAAGATGTCCCGCTCCAACACGAGGAGCCGGCGGGCGAAACTACGGCGTATACACACCCGTCTGCACGGCCTTCACCAATCGACGAGGAACCCTGAACTCCTGCCCACCTACCCGGACGGTGACGAGATCCGGTGCGACGGCTTTCCACTGCGCCCGACGGCTCCTCGTGTTGGAGCGGGACATCTTTCTCTTCGGAACGGCCATGGCTCAGGCTTCCTTTCGGGTGCGGCGCCCGTAGCGCTTCTCGAACTTCTCGACGCGACCCTGGGTGTCCATGATGCGCGCGGCGCCGGTCCAGAAGGGGTGCGATTCGCTGGTGACGTCGACGATCACGAGCGGGTAGGTGTTGCCGTCTTCCCATTCGATCTCGCGGGTGGACGTGATGGTGGACCGGGTCAGGAATTTACTTCCCGTGCCCGCGTCCTGAAAGACCACCGGGTGGTAGTCGGGGTGAATTCCCTGCTTCATTCCTTCGCCTCTCTCGATTGCTCCGAGTACGGAGATTCTGTTGTCTCGCATGGGTCCTCGTGGAATTGCCCGAACGGATCGGTCCAGGACGACCACTCGTCGGGCGAGGTCATCTCGTCGTCGGACACCAGAGCCCACTGCAGAGTTCGATCGATCTCCGACGGGTCGGCGGCATGCACCAGCACGACGAGCGAGGTGTCGCGATCGCCGTTCTCGTCGTCCCACCGCAGCGCCGCCATCGCACGACGCATCGTGCCGACCTGTTCCTGTTCCTCGGGAGTCATTGCGGCGAGCCACTTTCCGGCACTCGCGACGCGCAGACCCCCGCCCGCGGATTCGATCCACAGCGCTTCGTCGGGTTGCGTTGCGACCCAGGCTCGCCCGCGGGCGGTGACGACGCCGTCGAGCAGAACGTCGATCGCCTCGTGCAGACGTTCGGGATGGAACGGGCGCGTCGCAGCGAATTCGACGAGCGTGACTCCGCAGTCGGCCGTCAGCGGCGGCTGTCCGCGTAGCAGCGGCGAATGGGCGTCGGTGATCTCTCCGCGTCGCGCGTCGAACGGCACCGCTGTGAGGAGCGCTTCGACGTCGAGCGTGTCCCCCGGCCCGACCCACGCGACCGGTGCGCCGGGTGCGAGACGCGCGAGGACGGCCGCCAGTTTCGCGCGTTCCCAGCCGTCGACCTCCGGGCCTGCCGAGACGACCAGCGCGTCGGCGTAATCGACCTGTCCGACGACCACCTGCGCGACGGTACGGTCGTCGTCCCCGCTCGCGACGATGCCCCGGTCGGCCAGCGCGTCGTCACCGGTCGCGTCGGCGAGCCACGTCGCGGCATCCAGACAGTCGACGACCGCGGAGATACGCACGTCCCGCGCGGCAGGTCCGTCGATCTGTCCGACGACGCCTGCGACGACGACGTTCTCGATCGCCCAGCACAGCGCCTCCGGTTCGAGCGCCGGATCCATCGCCAGCACGATGCGCTGCACCGAGCTGCGGGCGGACAAGGCGCGCAGCAGCGGCAGCAGGTCCTCGCGCAACGTGCACGACACGCAGCCGTGTGCCAGTTCGAGAATCGTCTCACGCGGAGCCTCCCCTGCCGCGTAGAGAGTGCGACGGACGACGCCCTCGTAGACCCGGCCGAGGTCGTGACGGACGGCGACGGTTCCTGGCGCGAGTAGTGCCGTCGTCACATCCTCCATGGCTCCCGTCCAACCGGACACGAGCACGAGTGGCGTGCGACCGTCCACGAGCAGACCCCTTCTTTCGACAACGATTGTCATTTCTTCTCGCTGCACGCTACATTCGAATCAACGCTTTGTCGAAAACGATTGTCATAAACGGCAAGAGAGGAGCGCGCATGTCCGCGCACTGCCAGGTGACGGGGAGAAAGCCGGGATTCGGTAAGTCCGTCTCGCACTCCCACGTCAGGACCAGCCGCCGCTGGGACCCGAACATCCAGAAGAAGACGTACTTCGTTCCGAGCCTGGGCCGACGCGTCACGCTGACGTTGTCGGCGAAAGGCATCAAGACGATCGACCGTGACGGCATCGACGCGGTCGTCGCCAAGCTGGTCGCACGAGGGGAGAAACTCTGATGGGCAAGAGCACAGACGTCCGCCCGATCATCAAGCTCAAGTCGACGGCCGGGACCGGATACACGTACGTGACCAGGAAGAACCGTCGCAACGATCCCGACCGCGTCGTGCTGAAGAAGTACGACCCGGTCGTCCGCAAGCATGTCGACTTCAGGGAAGAGCGATAGCGATGGCGAAGAAGTCAAAGATCGAGAAGAACGAGCAGCGCAAGCTCGTCGTCGCCCGCTACGCCGCCCGACGCGCCGAGCTCAAAGAGCTGATCAGGAAGCCGTCGACACCCGATTCCGAGCGCGCGGAGGCCCAGGCGGCACTGCAGCGTCTACCACGCGACGCGAGTCCGGTACGATTGCGCAATCGTGACGCTGCGGATGGACGTCCGCGCGGTCACCTCCGGAAATTCGGACTGTCACGCGTGAAGGTGCGCGAGATGGCTCACCGGGGGGAGCTGCCAGGCGTCCACAAGTCGAGCTGGTAAGGGAAAAGGTAGAGATGGCAGTCAAGAGAGCACCGTCGAAGAAGGTCCGCGCCGAGGCAGGCCGTCGACCCAAGAAGAACCCGCTGAACGCCGCCAAGGTCACCACGGTGGACTACAAGGACATCAACCTCCTTCGTCAGTTCATCTCCGACCGCGGCAAGATCCGCAGCCGCCGCGTCACCGGCCTGACCCCGCAGCAGCAGCGTCAGGTTGCGGTCGCGGTCAAGAACGCTCGTGAGATGGCACTGCTACCCTTCACCAGCCGCTAGATCGTTCAGATCGGAAAGGCCACGCACCCTCCTCGGGTGCGTGGCCTTTCTGTGTAAGCACTAGAGTTGGCTCGCACTGTAGACGAAGCGAAGAAACGAGATCCGTAGCCCTCATGTCCGGAGTACTCGAGGGTTTCACGGTCATCTTCATCGTCATCGCGCTCGGCTACCTGCTCGCGCGTCTCGGGGTTCTCGGCCCACACGGTCAGTTCGTGCTCAGCCGGCTCGTCTTCTACGTCGCCACTCCGTCGCTGCTGTTCGTCACGCTCGCCACGTCGGACCTGTCGGTCATCCTGTCGCCGATTCTCGTCGTCGCGGGCGTGACAGCTCTCGCCGTCGGCGCGATCTACTTCGTCGTCGCCAAGTTCGTGTTGAAACGTGACGTGCCCGAGGCGACGATCGGCGGGCTTGCGTCGTCGTACGTCAATGCCGCGAACCTCGGAATTCCGATCGCGGTCTTCGTGCTCGGCGACGCGAATTTCGTCGCGCCGCTGCTGCTGTTCCAGATCATGGTGTATTCACCGCTTGCGTTGACGATTCTGGATCTGTCGACGATGGGCAAGAAGGCGTCGATCCGAAACATCGTGGTCACGCCGTTCAAGAACCCCATCGTCCTCGCGGGCGCTGCCGGCCTGCTGCTGTCCGTCTTCGGAATCGAGCTGCCGGAAGCGCTGATGCAGCCGTTCGATCTCGTCGGCGGCGCGGCAGTGCCCGGAGCGCTCCTGGCGTTCGGACTGTCGCTGTACGGAACGCGAGTGCTGGAGAAGGGCAGCAGCCCTAGGCGCGACGTCGTGATCGCGTCGTCGCTCAAGATGATTCTGCAGCCGCTGCTCGGGTTCCTGATGGCTCTGGCCATGGGCCTCGAAGGCCACGAGCTGTTCGCGATCACCGTCATTTCTGCACTTCCCACCGCGCAGAACGTGTTCGTCTTCGCTCACCGCTACAACCGCGGTGTCGTACTGGCCAGGGATACTGCCTTCGTCACGACGCTCGTCTCCATCCCGGTCATCGCGCTCGTGACGGCACTGCTGGCCTGAGCAGACTTTATGCATGCTCAAAGGTTGTACTCAGCTCTCGGCGCTACCTTGGTGGCATGAGGAAAGTGGCTGCAGGACTGATGCTGTGCGTCCTGCTCGGCGGCTGTAGCAGCCAGGCGGTCTCCGACGACGCGGATGCCGACGGGCCGACGAATGCACCCGCAGGACTCATGCACAGCCCCAGTGCACCACCGGTTCCGATCGAGGTCCCCGTCGGCGAGGTGGGCACGATGTTCGATTCGACGCCCGGTCTGGTGCGCGCGACGGCCACGCCGTTCGAGTCGTGGAGTCAGGTCTCCCCCAACACCATCGCCATCCATTTCGTCACGGGCACTCCCGAGTGCTACGGCGCCGAAGCCCAGGTCACCGAGACCGACTCACATGTGGTCATCGCTCTGCGGACCGGCACCCTTCCAGAGGCAGCAGACAAGTCGTGCATCATGGTCGCCGTCTACGGAACCATGCAGATGACGCTGCAATCGCCACTCGGTGACCGAGCGGTGGTCAACGCAGCCTGAGTAAACTGCTCGTCGTGACCGATGAGCTCCCGGACAACCACCGAGCCACTGTTCGTGCGGCCGACGCCGACCGAGCTCTGGTCGCCAAGCTTCTGAGCGACGCCTTGGCCGACGGTCAACTCTCCCTGTCCGAGTACGACGCACGCACCGCGGCCGCGTACAAGGCCAAGACATACGGCGAGCTTGACGTACTGACGGGCGACCTCGCGTTGACGACGCCGAGCCCGGTGGACGGCCCCGAGAACGACCGCGCCATCGCCATCATGAGCGGCTTCACCCGCAAGGGCGAATGGACCGTGGCGAGACGCGTCGACGCCGTCGCATTCTGGGGCGGCGGTGAAATAGACCTGCGACGAGCGCGGTTCAGCGCCCCCGAGGCGACCATCAACTGCATCGCCATCATGGGCGGTATCGAGATCACCGTGCCGTCGACCATCCGCGTCGAGGTCCGCGGGGCTGGGATCATGGGCGGCTTCGACCACCTCAGCCAGGTCGGTCAGCCCGGTGCGCCGCTCGTCGTCGTCACCGGTTTCGCGTTCTGGGGTGGCGTCGAGATCAAGGTCGAGGACTGACGCGTCACGACTTCCTCCGCCGCTTCAGGTAGTCGCTGACCACGGCGGCACCGAGCCCGTCGAGATCCGGTGCGATGACGCGTCCGCCCACGCGCTCGGCCATTCGGTCGACCACTCGCGCGAGCCCCGGATCGTCGCCGAGCCGGAAGATCGTCACCTGCGCACCGAGTTTCGCGATGGTATCGAGCTCCCGCACCGTCAGCCCGAGCGTCCGTGGATGCGGCGGATAGTCGAAGAACGCGTGACCGTCCGGCTCGAGGTGGGCCGTCGGCTCCCCGTCGGTCACGATCAACACGACGGGTTGCGCATTCGGATGGCGACGCAGATGCCTACCCGCGAGCAGCAGGGCATGATGCAGATTTGTGCCCTGGTCATAGGCGCCGTCGAGACCGGCCAACTCCGACGCCGTCAGCTTCTGCGCGTGCCTGCCGAATCCGATCAGCTGAAGATCGTCACCCCGAAAGCGGGTACCGACAAGGTGATTCAATGCCAGCGCAGTGCGCTTCATCGGCACCCAACGTCCGTCCATGACCATCGAGAACGACGTGTCGACGAGCAACGCCACGGCTGCCTGCGTGCGCGTCTCGGTTTCGCTGATCTCGACGTCGGTGACCTGCAACCGAACCGGGAACGTCGAACCCTCCGCGGCCGTCCTGAGCACCGCGTTGCCCACCGTCCGCGTCACGTCCCACGGTTCGGTGTCCCCGAACTCCCACGTCCGCGACGCCCCCGTCGGCTCTCCCATCGCGCCGGCCTTGCGTGTGTCTCGCTCGCCGCCGCGTCGGGAAATCTTGCCGGCGACGTCACGCAGTGCGGACTGGCCGAGTTGACGCATCGCCTTCGGGGACAGTCGCCACTGACCGTCGCTGCCCTTGTCCATGAAACCCTGCTGCTGCAGCGCCTTTTCGAGATCGGACAGCATCTTCGCATCGGCCGCGGCCTCCGGCCCCAGCTGACGGAGGAGCGACTCCGCGTCGATGTCGTCGAGCGCGGCCCCGTTGTACTGCTGCGACAACTGGTTGCCGAGGTTTTCGAGCTCCGCGATGTCCTGCAGTGCGCCGGTGCCGTCACCGAGTCCCATGCCGTTCTCGCCGCGGAAGTTCTGCGAACCGTCCCAGTCCTCACCGGGACGTGCCTGCTGCAGGTTCTGATCCAATTGGTCGAGCTGGCTCAGCAGGTCGGCGTCTCCGAAGGCCTGCTGCGCCAACGCATCCAGCTCGGCCCGCTGCTCGGGGCTCAGGGAATTTCGCAGCCGCTGAGCTGCTGCCGCGCGCTGGGCCAACGCGTCGAGAAGCTCGTCGATGCTCGATGGATTTTCCGGGAAATGCTGACCGTGTTTGCGCATGAATTCGTCGAACTGCCGGTCGGTGTCCTCGCCCCGATTGTGCGCGTCGAGAAGCGAATTCAAGTCCTTCAGCATGTCGCTGATGGCTTGACGGTCCTCGTCCGTCGCCCCTTCGAGCGCCTTCTTCATTCCCGCGAAGCGCTGGTCCAGCATCTCGCGTCCGAGCAGGTCCTTGATCTTCTCGTAGTTCTCGCGAGCCTCCGACGACCGCCACTCGTAGTCCGAAAGCTCCTGCACCGCTTGCGCTGTCGACGGCGACAGATCGCCGATCTGCATCTCCTGGAACCGTGCGTCGTCGTCGAGTGCCCGCGCGAGGGCCTTGCGTTCTTCGAGTACCGCCTTGTCGAGCAACTCACGGACTTCCTGCAAGGTTCCGTCGAGATTGTTCTTGCGCAACAGATCTCGTCGACGACGGTGCGCATCTGCCGCGAGATCGTCGAGTCCGCGCATGTTCTGAGTACCGCGTCGGAGCATCTCCTGCATTGCCCGACGCGGCGACGACCCCTCGAGCACGTCGTTACCGATCGCGTCGAGCGCCTCGCGTAGATCCACCGGTGGGGCCAGCGGATCAGGGCCCCCGTGGTATCTCCCGTATCTGCTGGCGGGCATCAGCTGTACACCGTCTGTCCGTCGTCGTCGGGATCTTTAGCGATTCGGCGCGCCAAATACAGCCCCTCCAACGCCAATTCGGTGGCCGACGCCCGTTCGCCGTCGGATTTCGCGTGGAGGCGCTCGTCGATCTCCTGCAGCACCTCGAGGTCGGGCAGTTCGGCGATCAACGTCTTGGCCGCGATGCGATCACCGGTGACGACTGGCTCACCGTCCTCGATCGCGGTGACCAACGGCGCCAGATTGATTCCGCCGAGCCGGTCGCGGACGGTATCCGCGGTCGCGCGTCGCAGCAGATGCTCGAGCACCTCGACCTCGCGGCCTTCTTCGCCGGATTCGAATTCGACCTTGCCGCGCAACACCTCGATGACGGTGCCGAGGTCGACAGGTCGCGCGACGGCCTCGGCTTCGCCGAGGACTGCGGAGCGATGCACGGCAGCGGCGGCGATGGTCTCGGCGGCCGCGATCGCGAAGCGCGCCGACACACCGGACCGCTGATCGACCGACGGCGACTCGCGCAGCAATCGGGTGAACCGGGCCAGCACCTCGAGCAGGTACGACGGCACGGTCGCCGGGAGGTTCGCCTCCTGCTCGATGACGGAGACCTCGTCGTTCAGCGAGTGTGGGTAGTGGGTACGGATCTCGGCGCCGAATCGGTCCTTCAGTGGGGTGATGATGCGTCCGCGGTTGGTGTAGTCCTCGGGATTGGCGCTGGCGACGAGAACCACGTCGAGCGGAAGTCGCAGCGTGTAGCCGCGGACCTGGATGTCGCGCTCCTCCATGACGTTGAGCAACGACACCTGAATGCGTTCGGCCAGGTCGGGCAGCTCGTTGATCGCCACGATGCCACGGTGGCTGCGCGGCACGAGGCCGAAGTGGATGGTCTCGGGATCACCCAGGCTGCGACCTTCCGCCACCTTCACCGGGTCGACGTCGCCGACCAGGTCGGCCACCGACGTGTCGGGCGTCGCCAATTTCTCGGCATAGCGCTCGCTGCGGTGACGCCACTCGACGTCGAGGTCGTCGCCCAGCTCTCGCGCCCGGCGGATGCTGGCCGGGGTGATGGGATCGTAGGGATGCTCACCGAGTTCCGAGCCCGCGATGACGGGTGCCCACTCGTCGAGCAGAAGGTTGAGTGTTCTGAGCAGCCTCGTCTTGCCCTGCCCGCGTTCACCGAGCAGCACGACGTCGTGACCAGCAAGAATGGCCCGCTCGAGCTGGGGCAGGACCGTCCTGTCGAATCCGAGGATTCCCGGCCACGCGTTCTTGCCCTCCCGAAGCGCCTCGAGCAGATTGTCCCGGAGTTCTTCCTTGACCGAACGCTGCACGTGTCCGGACGCGCGCAACTCGCCGACGGTAGTGATGCCAGGTTTGGTAGAGGTCACTTCTTCAAAGTACGCCGGTCGTCATACCGGTGCCCCGGCTGCGCGCAGCGTCGCCCGGACCCGCTCGACAACGGCGAACGGCCGCAACTTCAGCTGATCGGAGTCGACGCGCACGACGGCCCAGTCGACCTCGTCGATTCGGTCGATCCGCTCCCGCGTCCGGTGGGGTGAACCGTCGTACACCACCGCGACCTTCCACCGTCTCCACCCCAGGTCGCAGCACGCGAACACGTGACCGAACTCGTCACGAATGCGGACCCGGGTTTCCGGCCGTGGGAGTCCTGCATCGAGAAGCAACAGTCGGACCCGGGTCTCCTGGGGAGACTCCGCACCCCCGTCGGCCAGGCTCAGCACCTCCGCCGCGCGGGTGACGCCCCGTGCTCCCGGATTCGTCCGGACCAGCTCTTGTGCTTCGTCGACCGAAACACCACTCGCATTCGCCAACGCGTCGACCGACTGGAGAGCGCGGAGTCGGGGCAACCGACGTGCAAGATCGAACATCGTGCGAGGAACGGTGGTCAGCGTCATGTCGCCGAGTGACGTGACGTCGGCATCCGCGAGCGAATCGTAGCGAACGAGAATCCCGTCGAGCTGCCGCTTTCGCTGGGGCCAGATCAGTTCGGCCGGTTCACGCGCATCGATCCATTTCGCCCCGTGCACTGCAGACGCCGACAGTCCGCAGATTATTGCGTCGTCGCCCGCGAACACCTGTGCTGCACGGGCTTTGACGACCGCGTCGATCTCTACTGCCTTCGGAACGTACACATCGCGGTAGACGCGCTGGAAGTCGGCGGCGAGCGCGTGACGCGTCAGAAGACCGTCGCGGACAGCCTGGGATCCTCGGAATGGATGGTCGAGTTGCACCCGCCGACGATGTCAACGAAATGGGCTCGAAAACGCGCCGGAGAAAGAATGTGGATAGCGCGATCAGTTATCCACAAACAGGCGAATCCGCACTTATGCAGGAGAATATGGTGTATTCGGCTGCACAAGTGCGGACTCGGCGTGAAACCTAGTGCGCGAAGTGCCTCGAACCCGTGAGGTACAGCGTCACACCGGCATCCTGCGCTGCTGCGATGACCTCGTTGTCGCGGACGGATCCGCCGGGCTGAACGACGGCCTTGACGCCTGCGGTCAGCAGCACCTGGAGGCCGTCGGGGAACGGAAAGAACGCGTCCGACGACGCAACCGAGCCTGCCACCCGATCACCCGCGCGCTGGACAGCCAGGTGAGCGGCGTCGACGCGGTTGACCTGCCCCATACCGACGCCGACCGAGGCGCCGTCCTTGGCCAACAGAATAGCGTTGGACTTGACGGCTCGTCCTGCGCGCCAAGCGAATTCGAGATCCTTCAGGGTCTCGGCGTCCGCGGGCTCGCCGGCCGCGAGGGTCCAGTTCGCGGGGTTGTCGCCGTCGGCGTCGATCGCGTCCCGCTGCTGCAGCAGGGTGCCACCGGAGATCGGCTTGAGTTCGACTCCACCGGCGGACGGCGGCGTGGCCAGCAGAACGCGAACGTTCTTCTTGCGCTGCAGAACTCCGAGTGCACCGTCGGCGTACGACGGGGCGACGACGACCTCGGTGAAGATCTCGGCGACCTGTTCGGCCATCTCGACGGTGATCTCGCGGTTGGCCGCGATGACGCCGCCGTAGGCACTGACGGGGTCGCAGGCGTGCGCCTTGCGGTGCGCCTCGGCGATGTCCGCGCCGACGGCGATGCCACAGGGGTTGGCGTGCTTGATGATCGCGACGGCGGGAGCGTCGTGATCGAACGCGGCGCGCCATGCGGCGTCGGCATCGGTGAAGTTGTTGTACGACATCTCTTTACCGTGCAACTGCTCGGCCTGCGCGATGCCGTCGTTCGACGGTGAAACGTACAGCGCGGCAGCCTGGTGCGGGTTCTCGCCGTACCGCAGCACTGCCGAGCGCTCCCAGGTTCCGCCGAGCCACTCGGGGAACTGCGAATCGGATTCGACGAGAGTGCTGCTCATCCACGAGGCCACGGCGACGTCGTAGGAGGCGGTGTGCTGAAAAGCCTGTGCCGCAAGCGAAGTGCGCTCGGCCAGCGTGAAACCGCCACCCTTGACGGCGTCCAGCACATCGGCGTACCGAGCAGGGTCGACGACGACGGCCACCGACGGGTGGTTCTTCGCGGCGGCACGCACCATCGACGGACCGCCGATGTCGATCTGCTCGACGCACTCGTCGGGCGTCGCGCCACTGGCGACCGTCTCCGTGAACGGGTACAGGTTGACGACGACGAGCTCGAACGCCTCGACACCCAGCTCCTCGAGCTGCTGCAGATGCTCCGGACGACGCGTGTCCGCCAGCACGCCCGCATGCACGCGCGGGTGCAGCGTCTTGACGCGACCGTCGAGCGTCTCCGGGAAACCGGTGAGATCCTCGACCTTGGTGACCGGGATGCCCGCGTCGGCGATCTTCGACGCCGTCGATCCGGTGGAGACCAGAGCGACGCCCGCCTCGTGCAAGCCGGTGGCGAGCTCGATCAGTCCCGTCTTGTCGTAGACACTGACCAGCGCACGCCGCACTGCTTTACGTTCACTCATCGCCTTATCTGAGCCTTTCGTCCATCGGAGACAACACCTCGGGTAGCGACGGCCGCGATCACCTCGACCAACAACCTGCGTTCCACAGTCTTGATTCGCTCGTGCAGCGACGCTTCGTCGTCGCCCTCCTGCACGGGCACGGCTTCCTGAGCCAGGATGGGCCCGGTATCGACACCGGCATCGACCAGGTGGACCGTCGACCCGGTCAGTTTGACGCCGTGCTCCAGCGCGTCACGTACCGCGTGCGCGCCCGGGAACGACGGCAGCAACGCCGGGTGCGTGTTGACGATGCGGCCGGCGAACGCGTCGAGAAATCGCGGTCCGAGAATCTTCATGAAACCTGCGGTGACGACCAGATCCGGCTCGTACTTCGCGACGGTCTCCGCGAGGGCCGCGTCCCATTCGGCGCGGTCCGCGTAGTCGCGTAGGCCGACGCGGACATGCTCGATTCCAGCGGTGTGCGCGTGCCGGGCCGCGTCGCAATCACGGTCGACGCCGACGGCCACGATCCGTGCCGGGTAGTCGCCCTGCGCCGCGTCGATGAGTGCCTTCAACAGCGAGCCCGTCCCCGAGGCGAGGACGACGACTCGTGCTGGGTGCACGCGTGTGGCTGTCAGCGCAGTTCTCCTGGGTTTCGTCGGGGGACGCCCGGTCGTGTCGGTACCGGGGCCACTCAGGAGCGTAGTCGCTGCGGTATGCAGCGTTCTCAGGCAGGTCGGGTTTCGTCGACGCTCACTTCTCGGGTACGTCCGAGCTCGACGGCGCGTCCACATCCTCGGTCGTCTCCGCCTCCACGACCTCGGCATCGGCGGCAACCGAATCCTCCGAAGCCTGCTCGGGAGTCTCCTCCGCGGCCCGCTCTTCGAAGACTTCGGCCTCGACGACCTCTGCTTCGACGACGTTCTCCTCGTCCTGCGACGAGGCGGTGTCCTTCGACGAGGCGGTGTCCTTCGACGGAACTGCGTCGGCTTCCGCAACGACCTCGGCATCGACCGCGCGTTCCTCGTGGACGACGGGGGCGGCGATGGCGGCCACCGGCTCGTCCGTGCGCGCCGGCTCGGGCTCGGCGTCGACGGCCGGCTGCTTCGAGCCGCCACGCCAGGCGGTGATCGCTGCGGACACCGAACCGACGACGGCGAGCCACGCGAACGTCAGCAAACCGAGCGACCAGACGGTGACCTGCACCGTCCCGAACGTTCCGAGACTGCCGCCCGCCGCGACCCCGAGCAGAAGCGTCGCGACGCCGACGACCGCCGACCCCAGCCACACTGACGACAGCGCGTAGTGCAGGTCGACGGTCCGGTGCGCACAATCCCTGCCGAGCAGAATTCCCGCCGTCAGCGGCACCACCAGCATCAGGAACCAGATGCTCTGCGCAGGTCCCTCGGGCAGGACGGACAGCACCGGCAACGGCGGAACCGGTCCCCCGGTCGTGGCGAAGAAGCTGACGACGACGTCGCCGACTTGCGCTTCGGATCCGACCGCGACGGCAAGCGCGCCGAGCACGACGTTCGGAAGATAGAGAATCGACAGGACGGTCAGGCCGAGGACACCGACGAATCCGTTGCCCGCGGTCAACAGCATCTCGGTCGTCGACCACGACGCCAGCATCGACGCGAGCACGATGCCGGCCGCGCCTGCGACCAGAACCATCGCCGCGCGCAGCATCGGGCGCAGTGTGCTTCGAACCCATTCGGGAAGCGCGCCGGTGACGTCGAGGTGCCACGTTCCCATGGCGATGCCGATGCCCGCGGCGATTCCGTGGACGGCCGCGACCCAGACGAACGCGAGTAGCGCATTCGGGCTCGACAGCCCGATGGTTCTCGACGCGTCGGCTGCGACGGCGAGTGCTACCGCCGTGACCGACACCGGCCCCAGAACGGCGGCACCGCCGATCATCGACAGTGTCCGGCGCGACGTCGACTCGCCGACCGCCGCAGCGACGCCGCGCGCCACGGTCGTCATGAGCACGAGCGTCGGCAACAGGGGCAGCACCCCGAGCGCAGTACCTCCGATGGTCATCGGAACCTGGTGGACCGCGAACCACATGCCCGCAATGGCACCGAACGTGCCCGTCAACTCGCTGTTGGCGGACACCAGCGTGATCAGAACCACCGCAGCGATCACTGCGATCAGTACCCCGGGCTTTCGGAAGCCGATCCGCACCAGCAGCCGGGATTCGTCCGGTGTCAGCAGCGGTGCCCGCTTGGGCGCGCGGGGCGTACGAGGGGCCCGCCGCTTCTCGTCGTTCAGTAGAGCGCTCATCGCATACGAGCGTTGCACCAACCGACGAGCCGGTCACTCAGGCGCGCCGACACCTGCCCATTCTGCGAGCTACTTCTGGTCGTCCTTGTCCGGTGTGGTCCCGAATGCCTGAGTCGGGGCGCTGTACGGGGTCTGCTCGGAGGACGAATCCTCCTCGCGCTCGGTGTGCGACTCCGACGGAACCGCATGCTGAGCTGCACCCTGGCCGGATGCGCCGACCGGCGGCTGGCCGTACTGGTATTGGCTGTACGGGGAATTCTGTCCCGCAGGTCCGGTGAGCCCGCTTGACCCGGACTCGCTCTTCGACTGGCCGACCGGATAGCCGAGGCCGCCCGTGGCGTTCTGCGTGCCGGACGGACCGCTGTAGGTCGGCGGCGTGTACCCGCCACCTTGGCTCGACGAGCCGTAGGACTGTGGCGACTGTCCGTAACCGTAGCCCTGCGGATTCTGCGGCTGGGGGTTCTGACCTTGGTTCTGCTGACCGTATCCCTGGAACGGATTCTGCTGGCCGTACGAAACAGGCTTGGCCGCAGGCGCTTTCAGGATGTCCGCCGCGAACAGAGTTGCGGCGAGAGCAGCGGCGGTCTGCAGGAAGCCGAACACCAGCACGGTGATCGCGCCTGCCCCGAGACCG
This sequence comes from Rhodococcus sp. BP-261, assembly GCF_019835205.1. Taxonomy (NCBI): domain Bacteria; kingdom Bacillati; phylum Actinomycetota; class Actinomycetes; order Mycobacteriales; family Nocardiaceae; genus Rhodococcus; species Rhodococcus sp. BP-261. Next base: position 13,805 of record NZ_JABUCO010000014.1, read on the forward strand.
ATGGAGCTGCCGACGCCACTGCCGGTGTCGACATTGAAGGCCTGGAACACCAGGACGAGCCACCCGGAGAATGCCAATGCCGTCGCGATGCCCAGCGTGTTCGGCTGCTTCGGCAGCAGTCCGACGGCGGCGACGAGGCCGGACGCGAGCAGCAACGCGATCGACGTCGGATCACCGTTGCCCGGAAGGAAGAAGTTGTTCGCGATGTCGAACGCCGAGTACTGCCCCGCGAGACCCGCGAACAGGTTGACGATGCCGAACGCAACGACCACGAGGGTCAGGATGCGCGGCAGCGGCGACGCCTTGGCTGCGGCGAGAACTGGGTTGTACGACCCGGGCTGCGACGGCTGGCCGGTCTGATTCTGTTGCCCCGGCTGACCCGGGTACTGACCCTGCGCGTACGGGTTCTGCGAGTACTGCCCCTGCCCGGGCTGCTGCGACTGCCCGTAGGAAGGCGGTGAATACGGGGACTGCTGGCCGTACGGGGACTGGCCGTGCTGGGATTCCGGCGTGTTCTGCTGAGGCGTCGAACCCGGCGTCGATCCGTAGCCGCCGTATCCACCCGATCCGTATCCGGGTGAACCGGCGCCACCAGAGCCTGGGCCCTCGGGTGAATAAGTCATGACACACTCCTCGAAAACGAAAGATCGGGTCCGTAGACCAAACTAGTCTACGGACCCGACACGGTGTATCGCCGTCGAGAAGTCAGTGCGCATCCACCAAGGTCGACGCCTTCTCCAACTCTCGTACCAACGGCAGAACTTTCGCTCCGAAGTACTCGATCTCTTCCTGAAAGTGCAGGAAACCGCCCAGAATCAGGTCGACTCCGCGTCGGCGATATTCGACGATGCGTTCCGCCACCTGTTCCGGCGTCCCGATCAACTGACTGCGGAATCCGTCGTTGTACTGCACGAGATCGTCGAACGACGAGTCCGACCACATCCCCTTGCCGTCGGACGTCGACGAACCCGCTTGCTGCACAGCATTTCTGAAGCCTTCGACCGCGGGGCGGTTCGCCTTGTCGACGATTTCCCGCAGAGTGTCCTTCGCTTCCTTCTCCGTGTCGCGAGCGATGATGAATCCGTTGAGGCCGAACTTGACCTCGCGATCATGTTCGCGAGCGACGCGTCGAATGTTGTCGAGTTGCTCGGTGACGCCGTCGAAATCCTTACCGTTGCTGAAGTACCAGTCGGAGTAGCGTCCCGCGTTCTCCTGCGCTGCAGTCGAATTGCCGCCCTGGAACAGTTCGGGATTGGGCCGCTCCGGCGTGTTCAGCGGTTTCGGCTTCAACGTGAAGTCGTGGATCCGGTAGAAGTCGCCGCGGAAGTCGACGTCGTCCTCGGTCCAGATCTTGCGCAGCACCTGGAGGAATTCGGCGCTGCGCCGGTACCGCTCGTCGTGTTCGAGCCAGGGCTCGCCGAGGTGAGTGAATTCGTCCTTGAACCAGCCACTCACGACGTTCACGGCGAAGCGCCCACCGGACAGATGGTCCGCCGTCGCACCGAGCTTGGCGAGAACGCCCGGCTGCCACAGTCCCGGATGGACGGCGGCGATGACCTTGAGCCGTTCCGTGGCGAGCAACAGCGCGAGGCTGAAACTCGTCGACTCGTGCTGGTATTCGGCGCCGTAACTCGCCTCGTAGCGCACCTGACTCAGCGCGTACTCGAAGCCGTTGTTCTCTGCGGTCTGCGCCAGCTTCTTGTTGTACTCGTAGTCCCAGCTGGTGCGCTGCTCGATGTCGCTGGTGACCAGTCCGCAACTGACGTTCGGGACCCAATAGGCGAATTTGATTGCGTCGGCGATTTTTTCGGTGCTCATGTCTCTCCTTGGTGCGGCGCGCCTGTTACGAATACCAGGTCGGTTCGGGCAGTTCGCCGGTCAGAACCCAGCGGCCCACTTCGCGCCGCTTGTACGCGACCGGGTCATGCAACGTGTGGGTACGGACGTTGCGCCAGAAGCGATCGAATCCGTACTTGCCTGCCGTCGCCCGTGCACCCAGAGCCTCGAACACGGTCGACGTGATCTCGAGCGACACTTCGGTCGCACGCGCTTTCACGGCGGCGACGCGGACCTCGTGGTCACCTCGCTCCTCGGCCGTCACGTTCCATGCGTCGTCGTGAATGCGCTGCGCTTCCAACGCAACTGCGTCGGCGAGTGCTTCGACGGCCCACAGTTTGGACGTCAGATCCCCGTAGATGTCGATGATGTAGGGCTCGTCGACGGCGCGGTCGACCGTGCTGTGCAGCCACGCACGCGTCTTGTCCTTGGTGTACGCCGCCGCTTCCTCGAGAGCACCCCTCGCGATACCGAGGTAGAAGTTGACGAACACCAACTGGATCGTCGGTACGTTGAGCGTGTTGTAGACCCGGGGCTGAAACTGCTTGTCCACGAAGCCTGCTGCGCTCGCCCAGTCGACGCGCACCTTGTCGATGGTGACGCTGCCGCTCTCCGTCCGGCGCTGGCCGATGTTGTCCCAGTCGTCGTGGAACGTCAGACCCTCGATGTTCGACGGCACGATCGCGAAGACGTGGGCGTCGCTACCGGACAACGCCCCCTCGAGCACCGTCACGTCCGAGACGCGGCTGCCCGTCGAGAACGTCTTGGCGCCGTCGAAGACGATGGTGTCGCCCTCGTCGGTGACGACGACATCGCGGTCCCGCGGGTTGACCGCGCCGCCGAAGAACCACTTGTTCCGAGTCGCGTCGGCTTCGACGGCGTCGATCTGTTCGGGGGTCCCGACGAGCCGTGCCGCCCAGAACCACAGCAGGTGGTACCCGAGCAGCTGACCGATCGACCCGTCGGCGGCTGCGACCCGCCGGATGACCTGATACGCCGTCGGCCAGTCCTGCCCGGCTCCGCCGTGTTCGACGGGCCCGAGAAGGGTGACGAGGCCGGAATCCTTCAGCAACTGGACCTCGTCGTGCGGCGGTTCGGTGCCTCGGTCTCGCGCGACGGCGTCGACGGCGAGCAACTGCGCCACCTCCCCCGCCCGCGTGATCCACCCCTCGGGCGACGTCGGGGCATCCGGCCAGTCCTTGTGCAGAGCTCGGTTCTCGGTGGTTGTCATGCAGCCAGTGAAACCGTTGCCCGCAGCGATGAACACAGTTCGGATCAGGGTGATTCTGAGACTCCGTCTATGTGGTGGCGGCTCGATTGCGGCGCGCAAGCAGACCTCATGCTTCCGACAGGGTGTTCAGACGTACCGACCGGCTGCAGGTTTTCGCAAGACAAACATTTTTCGTGACTTATCTCGAGAAATTTCGTTCGTATCCGTAACATTGCCCAAGCCGCGCCGATCTTAGTGACGCAAACCACATACCGATGGGTCCGCCCGTCTTCCCCAAGGACACTCCATGCGCAAGTCCCTCTTCGCAACAGTCGCCGTTTCGGGCGCACTCGCTGCAGCAGTCATCGCTCCAGGCGTAGCAACCGCCGCCGACACGGTCGTGACGTTCACCGTCGCCGGTGGCGCTCTCAACATCACCGCTCCCGCGAGCCAGACCCTCACGGTCAATGGCGACCAGGCGGCCGGAAGCATCACCCCGGTCGTCGTGTCGGACCAGCGTCGCGGCATCAACGGCTGGACGGCGTCGGCGATCAGCACGGCTTTCACCAAACCTGCGCCCGATCCCGCCACCATCCCCGCGACGGCTGTCACTTATCAGGGGTCGTTGCCGGCCGTGACCGGTGTCGCCGTCGTCACTCCTTCGCTGCTTCCGGTCGTCTTGGACACGAACAAGAACGTTCAGGTCGCAACCGCAGTCATTGGAGCGAACACGGCGACGTGGAACGGCGCCGTCACCGTCACACTGCCGTCCGACGTCGTGGCAGGCGTGTACACCGGAACCATCACGCATTCGGTGGCCTGATCCGTTCATGTCACGTAATCGGGGATTGGCGGCCGGAGTCCTGGCATTTCTGGCGTTCGCTTCGGCGATCGTCGCCCAGGCTCCGGCAGCCGCACAAGATTCAACTCCAGAGCCCGTCGGCAGCGTCGGTATCCGACTGCTCGAGGCTCCAGTGTCGTTGCAGGACGACCCGCGAGCGCTGGCGTACATCATCGACAACCTGCCACCCGGGACGACGATCACTCGTCGTATCGAGGTGAGCAACAGCAGCGATCAAGAGCAGGCGATCTCTCTGTATCCCGCCGCCGCGTCCATCGGCGACGGCGGGAGTGGCTTCGAAGTCGCCGAGGATCGAACGGCCAATGAGCTGACCACTTGGATGTCGGTCGAGCCGACCGACGTCACTCTCGCGCCGAACTCGACGGCGGAGGCCGTCGTCACGATCGCTGTCCCTGCTGACGCGCCGGAAGGCGAGCAGTACGCCGTCGTATGGGCGCAGACCGCAGGAGCGCCCGACGCCACCGGCATCCAGAACGTCAGCCGCGTCGGAATCCGAACCTATCTATCGGTCGGCCCGGGCAACGGACCACCGGCAGACTTGTCCATTGACAGCGTCACTGCCGAACGTGGTGATGACGGGGCACCGAAAGTCGTTGCATCCGTGTCGAACAAGGGCGGCCGAGCACTCGACCCCAGCGGGACCGTCACACTGTCCGGTGGTCCAGGAGGGATCGCGACGGAACCGATCCAAGGATCGGGCGGGTCCATCGCTCCCGGGCAATCGGGTCAGGTCTTGTTCACACTGGACCCCGCACTTCCAGCGGGACCGTGGCAGGCAGCGGTATCCGTTGCGAGTGGCCTCGTGAACAAGTCGACCACCGTCGATCTCACGTTCCCGGAACAAGGTTCGACCACAGTTTCCACCGGCGAGTCCGGCGGCGTCCCTGTCTGGGTGTGGATCGTCGTGGCCGCAGTCGTTGTCGTTGCTGCAGCCGGGGCCGCCCTTGCAGTTCGGCGTCGAAAGGCCGACTGACGTGAGGCCTTTCGTCACGGTCCTTGCTCTGACGGTCGCGATTGTCGGTGCAATGTCTCCCCTCGCCGCCGCTCAGCCGGCGGCGGGGGCAGACTGCATCGACGTCGTCCCTACGACGACTCCGGTGCCGACGCCCGTCGCCGAGACAACTGCTTCACCTGTTCCCTGTGAGCCTGTAGTAGACGAAACTCCGGCGACCACAGTTATTCCCACAACAGCATCGTTGCCGACGACGACTGAGGCCACGCTCCCGAGCACCACAGTTCCGACCACGACGGCTGCTTCGACCACGACCGCCTTGCCATCGACGACATCACCCGCCCCGATTGTTTCGACGACGCCGGCCACAACGACGTCGGCAGCACGGGCTGGAGCTCCGCGCCCGGCCGCAGCACCGGCTGCGAGCCTGCTGAACATCCAGCTGGGCAGCGAATTGGTGGGGCAAGGCCCCATCCAGCCCGGATCGCAGTGGTCCGGCACCATCGGTGTCAGTGTGGTCAATGTTCTCGGGCCATGGACGTCGACGGTAAGCCTGTCGCCGTTCCGCGGGGAACGAACAAACAAGACCGTGCAGCCTGTTGCGTACTACTCGGCGCCGGAGACCAATTGCACTCTCCTGTTGGCGAAGTCGCCTGCGGTCAACAAGAAGCCGCTGGGACCGACTGCCGTCGACGCCAAGGCAGGGGGCGGTGTGGCATGCCTGACCAGCTGGACTGCCACTGTGGACATCTTTGTCCCGGACACCGACCTACTCGCCGACACCTACTCCGCGACTCTTACCCATTCGATCTACTGAGCCGGTATCGACGCCATCACTCGGTCCGCGAGGGTCCGGACCGGGATTCCCGTTGCGTCGGATACGCGGTGCAGATCGTCGTGCTCGGGCTTCGCGCGGTGCGGCCCGACCTTGACCCGCACCGTCATGCCTTCGATTTCGACGTCGATCCACCGACGAGGCAACGTACGACGGTCGACGATCGTACGACGCACACCGAGCGTGCCGGTCTCCGCGAGCAGCCGTTCCTCGACCGTCGCCGCTGCCAGTTGTGAGCACAGCGCCGAGACGGTGTGCATCGGCCTGCCCTTCTTGCCGGTTCCGGGCGAGATCCAGGCATCGGCGGCGCCTGCGGCGAGCAGACGCTCGACGACGACAGCAAGCACTTCGCCCGTCACGTCGTCGAGGTTGGTCTCGAGCACGACCATCGCGTCGACGGGATCCGCGTCGGACACCGGCGTCCCCAGGACCGCGGTCAGGACGTTCGGCCGGCCCGGGGTGTCCCGCGTGCCCGCACCGTATCCGACGCTGTGCATCGTCATCGCGGGGACCGGACCGTACCGCGTTCCCGAGGTGGCGAGCAACGCGGCACCGGTCGGGGTGACCGTCTCGGTGTCCGTGTCCACTCCCACGACACGCGCGCCCCGGAGCAGGCCGAGCGTGGCAGGCGCGGGCACCGGCAGCAGCCCGTGCGCAGCGTGCGTCTGCCCGATGCCGAGACCGACGGCGCCGGAATACACCGCCGTGATGTCGAGCGCCGCCAACGCAGCAGCGACGCCCACGGTGTCGACGATCGTGTCGACGCCACCCAACTCGTGCAGATGTACCTTCTCGACGGTGGAGTCGTGGATCTTCGCCTCGGTCTCGGCAACCGAGCGGATCGCGCGGACCGCGAACTGCGAAACCTGTTCCGGCACAGCCCGTGAGGCCATGTCCAGCAACTCCGACGCGTGACGGGCGGGAACGTGGTCGTCGACCGTGACGATCGCGTGCGTCGCGCGCACCCCCTGCCTCTCCACCGACTCGGTCTCGAGCGTCCAGCCGGTGATGCCCGTGGACTCGATCGCGTCGCGAACGACGTCGATCGGGGCACCGAGGTCCAGCAGCGCGCCCAGCATCATGTCCCCCGAAATTCCTGCAATCGGGTTGAGCCACAGAATCATTCGACGGCCTTCGTTCGCGTGTAGGACTGCGCCAACCGGAACGCAGCCATGGCAGCACCGAAACCGGAGTCGATGTTGACGACGGTCACGCCCGCGGCGCACGAGGTCATCATCGCCAGCAGCGCGGTGACACCGTCCAACGCGGCGCCGTATCCGGTGGAGGTCGGCACCGCGATCACCGGACTCGCGACGAGCCCTCCGACGACACTGGCCAGCGCACCTTCCATACCGGCGACGACCACGACGGCGTCGAAGGCACGAATTTCGTCGACGCGGGCCATGATCCGATGGATTCCGGCGACTCCGACGTCGCGAATCTCGGTGACCGACAACCCGATCGCCGACGCGACCGCCGCTGCTTCCGACGCGACCGGACCGTCGGCAGTGCCCGCGGTGACGACACCGAGCGTGAACGCCTCCGGTGCCGCGCTACGCCAGGCGAGCACGCGGCCGACGGTGTCGTATGTGGAACCGGGAACCGCGTCCCCCACTACCGCTGCTGTGTCCGCGGAGACCCGGGTGACCAGCACCGGCCCGGAGTTGTTCTGCAGCAACAGCTCGACGATGCGCACGATCTCGACATCGGTCTTGCCCGGTCCGTACACGACCTCCGGAAGTCCCTGCCGACGTTCGCGATCCAGGTCGACGGTGTAGTTCGGCTCGCGCATCATCGCACGACCGGCGTCAGGCTCAGCAGCGCATTCATGCTTCCGCTTCTCAGGCCGCGAAGATCGAGCGAACCGAACACGAATCCCGCTCGGTCGAGGATGCGGAGAATGTCGTCGCGAGAGTCGAACGCAGCAGCCATGTCTCGCTCGGCTACCTCCACGCGCGCGAGCGTACCGTCGGCGTGGGTACGCACTCGGAGCTCTCGGAACCCGAGGTCGTGCAGCGCCTGCTCGGCGTGCTCGATCTTACCGAGCACCTCGGCCGTCACCCGGTCGCCGTATGCGATGCGCGACGAGAGGCACGCCGCCGCAGGCTTGTCCGCCGTGACCAGACCCCACTCGGCGCTGATTGCTCGCACATCTGCCTTGGTCAGTTCTGCATCGACCATCGGCGCGATGGCACCGCGCTGTGCCGCAGCGGTCTGGCCTGGGCGGTGATCGCCGAGATCGTCCAGATTGGTGCCGAGGGCCATACGCGCACCCATCAACGTCGCCAACGGAGTCAACGCGTCGAACAGCGCACTCTTGCAATGGAAGCACCGGTTTCCGGTGTTCGCGACGTACTCCGGATCGTCGAGTTCATCCGTGCAGACCTCCACGTGAGCGATGCCCTGCTCGCGGGCGAACCGGCGTGCCGCGGCACGTTCGGCGGACGGCAGACTCGCCGACACCGCGGTGACGGCGACTGCACGGTCACCGAGCACGCGATGCGCTGCCGTCGCGAGCAACGCGGAATCCGCGCCGCCCGAGAACGCCACCAACAGCTTCTCTTCCCCTGCCAGCCGAGCCGTCAAGCGTTCGGCTGCGTCCGACACAGTCACGACTGCACCGCCGACACGTACGGAATGGTCTGCGGCCCTTCGGGAAGAACACAGACACGAGCCTCGGGTCCGACGCGTCGCAGCTCTTCGTCGACTGCGGCAGCTATGTCCTCGACGAGGAAAAGATGCGCGGTGCGCAGTTCCTCGTCGGACAGGAACGTCGTGTGCATGCCGATGCGCGCCTTGGCGAGTACACGCGCGAGTACCTGAACCTGCCACTGATCCGGCACCGTCTTCTCACGTGCCGAGATGGCCGTCAGCAGTTCGGCGGGCGTGGACTCGGAGGCGAGGACCTCACGGAACGATCCGTGATCGGGGAAACCGTCGCTGCACTCGGCGGCGCAGATGATGAGACCACCGGGCTTGACTACCGTTGCGGCAGCGGTCATTCCCTTCACTGCCTGGTAGACGCTCTGGTCCAGAGGGAAGCCGGAGTTGGTGGTGACGACCACGTCGTACAGCTGCGGCACCGGGACCATCGACAGCTCTCGCACCACCTCGCGTGTCGTCTCGTGCATCGCCAGCAGTTCACCGCCGAATGCTGCGACGACCTTCTGCTCGCGGTTGAGAACGACGTCGAGAGCGAAATCGACGCCCGTGCCCGACGCGATCGCACGCACGTCGTCGTGCACCGGATTGCCCTCGCAGACAGCCCATGTCGCCTTCTCACTACCGATGCGGGCCGCGTTGTGCAGGGTCAGGACCGTGTCGAGGCCGGCGAGCCCGGGCGCCACGAGCTTCGGGCCGCCACTGAACCCAGCGAAGAAGTGCGGCTCGACGAAGCCCGTAGTGATCTTGACGTCGGACTCGGCCCAGATCCGGTTCAGCCAGACCGGCACCCCGTCACCGTAGGTGCCCATCCACTTCAGCGAATCGTCGTCGCGTGCATCGTGATTGACGATGCGCATCGTGTCGACGAGCTCGTCGCCCAGCATGATCCGCAGTTCTTCGTCGGTGTTGCCACGATGGGTTCCGGTGGCGACCAGCAGCGTGAAGTCGTCCTTGGTGGAGATGCCCTCCAGCTCGGCGAGCAGCGCACGCACCATCAGTTCACGGGGTTGTGGCCGGGTCAGGTCGCACAGTGACACTGCGATCTTCTGGCCCGGCTTGACCACCTCGCGCAGAGGCGGCCCTGCAACCGGCTTGGCCAACGCCTGACGCAGCAGGCTCGGAACGTCGTCGGATGCGGGCTGGTAGGTGGGCGCGACGACGGTGGTGCGGTGCTCGGGCAGTTCGATCGTCAGACCGGTTCTGCCGTAGGCGAGTTCCACCGGAATCCGGGACTCGCCGTCTCGTTCGGTCATGACTACTCCTCGTTCTCGTGTTCGTGGTGCACGCGGCGGATCTACTCACCCGTACCGCGGCCGAATGGGGCAGCCCGAGGAACGGACTGCCCCACGCGGGCTTTCGATGGCTGTGTCTACGACGCTACCGTGGCGAGTTGCTACGGAACCATCCAGCCGAGGACCGGTGTGGACTGGAGCACGATCAGCGCCGTGATGACGGCCAGCAGTCCGAGGCTCCACGGAAGCAGCTTGCGGAACAGTGTGCTCTCCGAGCCGACGACGCCCACCGCGGCGGATGCGACGGCCAGGTTCTGCAGCGACAGCATCTTGCCCATGACGCCTGCCGACGAATTGGACGCTGCCATCAGCGTGGCCGACAAGCCGGTCTGATCGGCCGCGGTCACCTGCATGGCGCCGAAGAGCGAGTTCGACGACGTGTCGGAGCCGGTCAGCGCGACGCCCAGCCAACCGATGATCGGCGACAGGACGGCGAAGAACGCGCCGGTCGACGCGAGCGCCAGTCCGAGCGATGTGGTCAGACCCGACAGGTTCATGACGAACGACAGCGCGAGCACCGACGTGACGGTGACGATCGTCCACTTGAGCTGCACGAGGGTGGCGCCGAACGTGCGGATGCCCCGCATCGGGCTGATCTTGTAGATACCCATCGTGATGATGCCCGAGAGCAGCAGCAGGGTTCCCGTCGCGGCGAGATGGTCGAACTTGAACTTCTGTGCGGCAACGGCATTTCCGTCGGCATCGACCACGTCGAGACCCGGCCACTGGAACGTCGTACTACCGATTCCCACGAGAGCGGACTTGACGGCCGGAATCTGAGCGATCGAGAAGATCACGATGACGACGAGGTACGGAGCTGCAGCCATCAGAACGTGACGCAGCGGGGGCCGCTTGACGACGACTGCGCCGGTGACCGCCGTCGCGGTGCCGGACGATCCGGTACCGCCGCCGTCGATTCCGCCGGTCTCGATGCGATCGGCATCCGTGGGCTCTGTGCTGGAGATGATCTCCTTCGGCTGCCAGACGCGGAGGAACGCCAGTACCGCAATGATCGTCGCGACTGCGGCGAGCACGTCGGTCAGCTCGACCGCGATGTAGTTGGACACCAGGAACTGAGCGAGACCGAAGACGAAGCCCGCGACGAGCGCGACCGGCCACGTGTGCTTGATGCCGCGCTTGCCGTCGACCAGGAGGACGAGCAGCATCGGCACGATGATGGCGACGAGCGGTGTCTGACGACCGGCCATGCTGGACAGTTCGTGCAGCTCGATTCCCGTGACGCCGTTCAGTGCGATGATCGGGGTACCCATCGATCCGAACGCGACCGGCGCGGTGTTGGCGAGCAGACAGATGACTGCGGCCTTGATCGGATTCATGCCCGTCGCGATCAGCATTGCGGCCGTGATGGCAACGGGCGCACCGAAGCCTGCGAGCGACTCGAGCAGGGCTCCGAAGCAGAAGGCGATGAGAACAGCCAGGATTCGGAGGTCGTTGGAGATCGACCGGATGGTCGTTCCCAGCGTCTCGAACCACGGGGTGTCGGCGCTGAGTCGGTAGATCCACAATGCGGTGATCAAGATCCAGAGGATCGGGGTCAGGCCGTAGGTGACACCGGCGGCCGCCGCACTGAGAGTCTGCCCGACGGGCATGCTCCACACCACCACGGCCAGGATCAGCGCGATGGCCAGTCCGGTCAGGGCCGACAGGTGCGCCTTGACGCGAAACACGCCGAGCAGCACGAACATCGTGACGAGGGGGATGGCAGCGACCAGGGCCGACAGGGCCAGGGACCCGCCGACGGGATCGTTGATCTGTTGAAACATCAGGTCTCTTTCGATTTTTCTAGCAATCAGCTGCAGGAGTGGAGCCTGCGGAATGACCCAGGGAGGGGGAGAAGGTGCCGTACATGGCGGCGATGTGCGAGGCGCTGCTACGAATCAGATCGATTGCCTCATCGGTCATCTCGACCAGAGTCGACGGTCCGGAGGCGATCGACACGGCTGCGGTGATGCCCGCATCCCGAGCTTCCTTCGGATCCAGCATCACTCGCCCCGCCACCACGACGACAGGACATCCGGACGGTACCGCACCGGCGACGCCCGCAACGACTTTTCCGTTCAACGACTGCGAATCGAACGAGCCTTCGCCGGTCAGGACGAGATCCGCCTGCGCGCAGAGCTCACGAAATCCGACGGCGCCCATCACGAGTTCGGAGCCCGGAAGGAATTCCGTCGTCAGTACTGCGGACAGGCACGCAGGCATTCCGCCTGCAGCACCCGCGCCCGACAGCTCGCGCGCATCGACACCCGTCGAATCGGCAAGAACCGCCGCGAGATTCGCGAGCCCGGCGTCGATGACCCGAACCTGCTCCGGAGTCGCGCCTTTCTGCGGCCCGAAAACCGATGCAGCGCCGCGGCTTCCGAGCAGCGGGTTGTCGACGTCAAGCGCGACGCGAAAGTGCACGTCGGCTGCACGCAGATGCCTACCCGTCATGTCGACCGAGCGAATTTCGCCCAACCCCTGTGCACCGCTGGCGACTTCGACCCCGGACTCGTCGAGGAACTTCACACCCAGCGCACTCGCGAAGCCCATGCCTCCGTCGTTGCTCGCGCTGCCGCCGATGCACAGCAGGATGTCGGTGACACCCTCGTCCATCAGATGACGCGCCAGGATCCCGACCCCGTAACTGTCTGCGCGCATCGGCTGGAGGTCCACATCGGACACGTGCGGAAGTCCGTTCGCTTCCGCGGCCTCGATGACTCCTGTTGTGCCGTCGGCGGATACGGCAACCCGGGCACGACGAGGGCGCCCGATGGCGTCGACGGTATCGACCTCACGGATATCGGCGTTCAATCCCGCCGCGAGAGCGTCGAGCGTGCCCTCCCCGCCGTCCGCCAGCGGGCATTCGATCACCGTCACCGCCGGACCCAGGGCGTCCCGTACTCCGTCGGCCATGGCCGCAGCGGCCTCCGCCGCAGAGCAGGAGCCCTTGAACGAGTCCGGAGCCGTGACGACGGTAAGTCTCTTTTGCTCCATCTCTGTAGGCTAGGTCACAAAGATTCGGCCAGATATAGGCGTCGGACACATAGATCGGATCGATTTCACCCAAACATCAGTGCGTCGCGCACTCTTTACGCTCTGTTGATCGATTCAGCTGCCAATGCGATGCGCATCGTGACCGCATCGTCGAACGTACGGAGATCGAGCCCGGTCAGAGCTTGGATGCGGTTCAACCGCTGCACGACGGTATTGCGATGCGCGTGCAATGCCGCTGCCGACGCCACCACCGAAAGATCGTGCGCCAACACGACCGCAGCCGTGTGACGCAACGTGGCGGACAACGGACCGAGGGTGCGCGACGCGCAGTCCGTGGACAGTTCCGTCGCCTGCTGCGCCAGCAGGATCTCGAGAGCGAACCCACTCAGCTCGTGAACGCCACCGTCGTTCACTTTCGTTGTGCGAGTGAGAATGTCGAGACGTTTGGCGTCGACGACGAGCTCCGCGGTCGTCGCGGACGGACGTCCGGCGACGACCGTCGCACCACGCGAGCGCAGCCTGTCCAGCACCACGCTCCGCACTCCGTCGTTCGCTCGTCCGAGCAGAAACCAGACGACACCGGCGCGTTCGATGCCGACGACGTTGTCGAGTCCCGTCATCGAGGACTCCAACCTCGACGGCTGTGCGTCCGTGCCTGCCGTGTCGAACGCGACCAGCACACTCCACGGAGGACGACTGGGGCGTCCCACATCGTCGAGCACGGCGCTCACACGCGTCTCGGACACTCTCGGTTCACTGATCAGCGTGTTCAGCAAATCTCGCAAAGTCGATGCCCGCCAATGAGAATCGACGAGCTGCTGTTCCTGACGCACCAGCAGCATCACCGTCAGGACGACCACGCGCGCAACGGGTTCGACGACAGACGGCTTGCCCGTCACGCCCACCACCCCGACGGCTTCCCCGTCGATCACCAGGGGCACGTTGACACCGGCCTTGGACTGCTCGCGGTCGCGCGCGATCCGGACGATGTCTCGCTTCGCGAGCGCAGCGATGGCCCCGTCGTGACTCGTTCCGAGCCTGGACGGGTCGGCCGACGCGATGATGACGCCGCGGTCGTCCATGATGTTGACGTTGTGCTCGACCACGGGACGCACCTGGTCGACGACTCGCTGGGCGAGCTCTGCAGTCAGCACGCTGGTACTCCCTTCCACGACCGCATCGATGGACCACCACAACCGTCTATCGGTTGCCACGTGACATCGATGCCGATAGAGCGTACGAAAAAGGCCCGTCGCTGACGCGACGGGCCCTTTCGACAGGAACTGCTTACTTCACGGAAAGCGATTCCAGGATCTCGCGAGCGAGTGCAGCGGTCTCGGACGGCGTCTTGCCGACCTTGACGCCTGCAGCCTCGAGCGCGTCCTTCTTCGCCTGAGCCGTGCCCGACGAGCCGGAGACGATGGCGCCTGCGTGGCCCATGGTCTTGCCCTCGGGAGCGGTGAAGCCTGCGACGTAGCCGACGACCGGCTTGGTCACGTTGGCCTTGATGTAGTCGGCCGCACGCTCTTCGGCGTCGCCACCGATCTCACCGATCATGACGATCAGCTTGGTCTCGGGGTCGTTCTCGAACGCCTCGATGGCGTCGATGTGCGTCGTACCGATGACCGGGTCTCCACCGATGCCGATGGCCGTCGAGAAGCCGAAGTCACGGAGTTCGTACATCATCTGGTAGGTCAGGGTGCCGGACTTCGAGACGAGGCCGACGGGTCCCTTGTCGGTGATGTTCGCCGGGGTGATGCCGACGAGAGCCTCACCGGGCGTGATGATTCCGGGGCAGTTCGGGCCGATGATGCGGGTCTTCTTGCCCTTCTCCACGTTGTAGGCCCACGCGTAAGCGGAGTCCTGCACGGGGATGCCCTCGGTGATGACGACGAGCAGCGGGATCTCCGCGTCGATCGCCTCGACGATGGCGTCCTTGGAGAATGCCGGGGGAACGAACGCGATGGAGGTGTCCGCACCGGTCTTCTCGATTGCCTCGGCGACCGAAGCGAACACGGGAAGCTCGATGTCGTTGCCCTGTGCGTCGACATGCTTGACCGTCGTGCCGGCCTTGCGTGCGTTGACGCCACCGACGACGTTGGTGCCGGCCTTGAGCATCAGGGCGGTGTGCTTGGTTCCCTCGCCACCGGTGATGCCCTGGACGATGACCTTGTTGTCCTTGTTCAGAAAGATAGACATGGTTTCCTCTACTTCGCTGCCAGCTCGGCGGCCTTGTCGGCGCCTTCATCCATGGTTCCGGCGAGCGTCACCAGCGGGTGCGCGGCGTCGGCGAGAATCTTGCGTCCCTCTTCGACCTTGTTGCCGTCGAGACGCACTACCAGCGGCTTGTTGGCGTCGTCGCCCAGCTTCTTCAGCGCGCCGACGATGCCGTTGGCGACAGCGTCACACGCGGTGATGCCACCGAAGACGTTGACGAACACGCTCTTGACCTGCTCGTCACCGAGGATCACGTCGAGGCCTGCAGCCATGACCTCTGCGGAGGCGCCGCCTCCGATGTCGAGGAAGTTGGCAGGCTTGACGCCACCGTGCGCTTCACCGGCGTATGCGACGACGTCCAGCGTGGACATGACCAGTCCGGCGCCGTTGCCGATGATGCCGACTTGTCCGTCGAGCTTGACGTAGTTGAGGTCGTTCTCCTTGGCCTTGGCCTCGAGAGGATCGGCCGCGTCCTTGTCCTCGAAGTCCGCGTGGGCTTCGTGGCGGAAGTCTGCGTTCGCGTCGAGCGTGACCTTTCCGTCGAGCGCGAGAATCTGGTCGTCGGGGGTGCGAACCAGCGGGTTGACCTCGACGAGAAGCGCGTCTTCCTTGATGAAGACTTCCCACAGCTTCTGGATGGTCACCGCAGCGGCGTCGAGCACCTCGGCGGGCAGCTTGCCCTTTTCAGCGATATCACGAGCAAATGCGAGGTCGACGCCCTTCACGGCATCGACCGGGATCTTCGCGAGTGCGTCCGGGTTCTCCTCGGCCGTCACCTCGATCTCCACGCCACCCTCGACGGAACACATCGCGAGGTAGGTGCGGTTGGTGCGGTCGAGCAGGAAGGAGATGTAGTACTCCTCGGCGATGTCGGAGGCTTCTGCAACGAGAAGCTTCTTCACGACGTGGCCCTTGATGTCGAGGCCGAGGATCGCTTCTGCGTTCTCGGTAGCTGCCGCGACGTCCTTGGAGTACTTGACGCCGCCGGCCTTGCCTCGACCGCCGACCTTGACCTGTGCCTTGACCATCACAGGCTTGCCGATTTCCTCGGCAATCTGAGTTGCACCAGCAACCGTGTCGGTGACACGGCCTGCGGACGTGGGTACGTCGTGCTTGGCGAACAATTCCTTCGCCTGGTATTCGAAGAGATCCATCAGCTCACCGTCTCGTCTACGTTGACGCCCGCTCAAGGGGTGTGAGCGGGTCCGGTCATCGACTTTATCCAGGTGCCCGGAGGCTTCATCGCCCACCCGGAACCTATGTGGTCTATCTCACCGGTACGCGGCATGTGTCCCAGGTCTCATCGAGCGCGCCGTCGAGCCGAAAGCAGCGCCGCCACAACGAGAATCACGCAGCCGAGGGCTCCGGCGACGACACCTGGACCGACCGTCGGGTCCGTCGCACGCCCGGAAGTCAGCGGCCAGCCCACCACGTAGACGACGACGGCCGCCGACCCGCCCGCCAGAAGCGCGGCACCGCGCGCAGGCCTCGAACGGGCAGCGACGACGGCCGCAACCACCAATGTCACCGCGAGAGCCATCTGGCCCCACACGTCCCAACCCCACGGGATTTCGGTCACCGTGGCTGCGGTGACGTCGGAGCCGCTGTAGAGCGGGAGCGCGAGACCGATCGCGGCGACGACGGCACCGAGCAAGGCAACCGCGCCGACGACGCGGTCTCCCGTCGTGTCGGACGTGTCGACGTCGTCACGCTCCGCGCTTCCCGCCAGGAGCGTCGCGGAACCGCACACCACGGCCGCGACGACGGCGACAATGATCGCCAGCCCGCCGGATCCGATCGCGATGCCGTCGATGTCCGTTGCGAGCACGACGGCCTGCAGTACGCCGGCGCCCGTCATCACGACGGACACGCTCAGCACACCCGTTGCAGGGCGGACCGTTGCCGCGAACAGCGAGAAGAACAGCGGCACCGACGCGACGACGAGAACGAACCCGGCGATGACGGCGGTGCGGGTCGCGAGGATCGTCGGTGTCGGCAGACCGTCGGGAACGACGAGAACAGCTAGCAGCCCACCTGCGATCGACGCCACGCCGGACACGACACCGGCCACACCTGCGACGACGTGCCACCGCGTCGACGACAGATGTCCGTCGTCGAGCCCCGACCGACGGACGCGATCGGACCCTGCCCGACGCTCACGCGCGGCTGCCACCGGCCATGCCGTGACCCCGGCGGCGAGAAGGACGACGGCAGCGGCCGTCCCCGCGACGGAGCCCGGGGACACCTCGATCCCGGGGCCGGACGCCAGACCGGCGAGCAGCCGCGACCCGGTCAGACCGATCAGTGCCGCACCCGCACCGAACAACGCGCCCGACGCGACGACGGGCGAGATCGATGCCAGTGCCGACGCCGCGACGACGAGGACTGCCAATGCGGCGAGAGCCGAGCCGACGGCCGTCGTCCACGGCGACTCGACGACCGCAGGCACGAGCACGATCGAATCGGTCGAGACGAACGGCGGAACGAACAGGGCCCCCGCGCCGATCACGGCCGCCACCACGGCCACCGTCGACAGCAGACCGCCGACGCGTGCGGCGGCGGCGCGCCCGGTCAGGTCCGGGCTGGCCGACTGGCCGTACCCGTCGCTCAGCGATGCTCGACCGACCGCGATCCAGCCGAGCAGGCCGGCAAGCACTGCGAGTGCGTGCGACGCCACCACCACATAGGCGCCTGCGCTCGGCTCGAGCACCGCTGCGGTGATCGGGCGGAACAGCTCCAGCCGGTTCGCGTCGATCGGATCCAGGAGCAGGCCGAGATCGAGAACGGTCAGTCCGACGGCCACCGCCCCGTATCCCGCCGTCACGGCTCCGGCCAGGGCAGGACTGCGAACGACCGCCAGCCAGGCGCCGACGGCGACGACCGCGAGAAGGACGGACGCCACCAGACTCGCGCCGACGACGCCGCCCGTCGGGCCATCACCCGACGTCGCAGTCACGGGGTCGAGAACGACGGCGGCGAGCGCGAGAACCGCTGCGATCGACGCGACCGCCGCGGCCGCGATCGCGGGAGGGCGAGCGCTCTTGTCGTCCTGTGCCCTGCCCTCGATCACTCGAGGGGAAGCCTTGTCGGACCGGTGGATCTGAGATGAGGACGCCACACGACAGACGCTATCGTTCGTCGCCCCGGGAACACGTGATGCGCTCGTCGTGTTTCGACAACGGAATCGGGGGTACTCCGGCGTTGTCGGAGACCCCAGGGCGTCTCCGCGTTTCGCCTGTTCGCGTTGTGAGCCATCTCACATATCCGACCGCGGGGCCCGTAAAACTTGCGCCGCTTGCAATCGTTTCGTTACCGTCTGCCGAGTCTTAAGTCACGAGCAGATCACGAAACGGAGGCCGCAGGTCTTGTCGCAACACCGCGCGTCCTTCACCGCAAGCCGATTCGTCAAGCCGGCAGCGGTTACCGACAGCGCACCTGCCGTCTACTCGCCCGACACCGTGTTCATCGAGGACACCGTGTACACCCGGGACACCAGCTGGGGCTCCGAGGCCGAGAACCTCGAGTCGAGCCGGTACGACTACTTCGCCAGCAGCTACGGCGCAGCCAAGACCTATCACGACTCCGAGCTGCATGTGTCCGAGATGGACGACGCAGCCGACGACTCCGTGACCGAAACCATCGAGGCCGTCGCCCGCCGAGGCGGAGCGCACCGCATTCCGACGCCTCCCACCGCACTCAAGGGCCGCGCAGCGGTTCTCGCCGTTGCCGCCGGTGCCGTTGTCGCAGCGGGCCAGGCCGTCGTCGATCACGAACCCGCCGCCGCCAGCTCGTCCGAGGAGGTTGCGCTCGCAGCCGGAGCGGCTCCCGCAGCCCCCGGCATCGCCGCGACGACCACCCCCGAGGCCGCCGACTACGCAACGGACACTGCTGCGGCTTCGCCGTCGTCGGCCCCGCAGATCCTGAACGTCGCGAACCCGGTCGATCTCAGCCAGTTCAACGACCTGCTCGCCAAGGGCCAGCGCTTCAGCGAAGAACGCGCCGCCCGCGAAGCAGCGGCACGACGCCCGCTGTTCGTCCTCCCGGCGGTCGGAACCTACACATCCAACTTCGGCATCCGCTGGGGCGTCCTCCACGCCGGTGTCGACATCGCGAACGCCATCGGTACACCGATCCTCGCCGTCGCCGACGGCAAAGTCATCGACGCCGGTCCTGCATCCGGGTTCGGCATGTGGGTTCGTCTGCAGCACGCCGACGGCACCATCACGGTGTACGGCCACATCGACAGCGCCAACGTCACCGTCGGCCAGGAAGTCATGGCAGGCGACCAGATCGCGCGCATGGGTAACCGCGGTTTTTCCACCGGACCTCACCTGCACTTCGAGGTGCACCTGCCCGGCGAAAACAAGATCGACCCGCTGCCCTGGCTGGCATCCCGCGGCATCAGCCTCGGTCCCGAGCAGGACTGAGTTCAGTCGGCGTCGTACGCCTTCTCTGGCCCCTGGTTTTTCTGACCGAATGTGACATTCGGTCACCTTTGGCGGAGCGAGGGCGTCATTTGGTCACTCAGAGTGACCCAAGGCGTCATTCGCTCACCCCGCGCTCCGCGCCGACCGAGGGCCTCATTCGCTCACTCAGAGTGACCCAGGGCGTCATTCGCTCGCGCCGCGCCCCGCGCCCAACCGAGGGCCTCATCCGGTCACTCAGAGTGACCCAAGGCGTCATTCGCTCACCCCGCGCCACTCGCCACCCCAGGATCGCGGAGCTACAGCTTGGTCATCGGCACGCCACCGATGAGCATCATCTTGACGCGACCGGACGTGCCGAAGTCGACGAGCACCATGGCCGACGTACCGCTTCCGGTGGACTCGAGGACCGTTCCGAGGCCGTACTTGTCATGGTTGACGCGATCGCCGACGGCCAGCACCAGCGTGTTGTTCTTGGGTCGGGGCGCACCGAAGCTGGGGGTCGACGGCCGATCGCCGAACCCACCGCCGCCGAAGCCGCCACCGCCGAAGCCCCCGCCGAATCCGGACCGCGGCCGTCCACCGCCGATCGCGCGGCCGGAGATACCCGGATCCTCGCGCTTCCAATTGATCAAGGACTGCGGAATCTCCTGCAGGAAGCGCGATTCGGGGTTGTTGATCGGCTGACCCCATGCCGAACGCATGATCGCGCGCGTCACGTACAACCGATGGCGCGCCCGAGTGATGCCGACGTACGCGAGCCTGCGTTCCTCTGACAGTTCGTGCGGATCACCGAGTGCCCGCATGTGTGGGAACTGACCGTCTTCCCAGCCCGTCACGAAGACGACCGGGAATTCGAGCCCCTTCGCGGTGTGCAGCGTCATCAGCGTGACGACGCCTGTACCGGAGTCCGGAATCTGGTCGGTATCGGCGACCAAGGACACTCGTTCGAGGAAGGCCGCGAGCGAACCGGGCTCGGGCAGACCCTCGTCGGCGGCATCCTTGTCGACGACGTCATCGGTGTCGAGCTCCGCCTCGACGGCCGCCAGGTTTCGCGCCTCCGACGTGAACTCCCTTGCGACGCTGACCAATTCGTTGAGGTTGTCGAGACGCGCGCCGTCCTGTGGATCACTGCTGCCTTCGAGTTCGGCGCGGTAGCCCGTCCGATCGAGCACGGCTTCGACGACGTCACCGATGTCGGCGATGTCGTTGCCGTCACCGTCCGTGGTGCCGAGTACGTCACGCAGTTCGTCGAGCAGATCGAGGAACTGACCGATCAACTTCTGCGCACGCGAGTTGAGCAGCGCAACCTTGCCGTCGGCCGCGTCGCGCAGAGCCCGAGCGAAGCTGATGTCGCGCTGCTCGGCATGCACGGCCACGCACGCCTCGGCGCGATCGCCGATTCCGCGCTTGGGCACATTGAGAATGCGACGCATACTGACGGTGTCGTCTTCGTTGGACAACACACGCAGGTAGGCGACGATGTCGCGAATCTCCTTGCGTTCGTAGAACCGAACGCCGCCGACGACCTTGTACGGAAGCCCGAGGCGGATGAAGATCTCTTCGAGCGCACGGGAGGAATTGTTGGTGCGATAGAAGACCGCGACCTCGTCGTAGCGAACTCCTTCGCCGTCGACCAGCCGATCGATCTCCGACGCGACGAACGACGCCTCGTCGTGCTCGTTGTCCGCGACGTAGCCGACGATCAGCTCGCCCTCACCGGAGTCGGTCCACAGCCGCTTCTCGCGCCTGCCCGCGTTACGCGAGATGACGGAGTTGGCCGCCGACAGAATGTTCTGCGTCGACCGGTAATTCTGCTCTAGCAGGATGGTGCGCGCATCGGGGTAGTCGCGCTCGAACTCCTCGATATTGCGAATCGTCGCGCCACGGAATGCGTAGATGGACTGATCGGCGTCACCGACGACACACAGCTCCCCCGGCTCGACGGTGCCCTCGAGTGCCCCGTCGGAATCCTCACGGCCCACGAGCTCACGCACGAGCATGTACTGAGCGTGGTTGGTGTCCTGGTACTCGTCGACGAGCACATGGCGGAACCGTCGACGGTAGTACTCGGCGACCTGTGGAAAAGCTTGAAGCAGCCCGACGGTCTCGCCGATCAGGTCGTCGAAGTCCATGGCATTCGCGGCGCGGAGGCGCTGCTGATAGTGGCCGTAGACGCGCGCGATGAGCTTCGGCAGCTCGACGGTCTCCTTCTCCGCGTCCGCTGCGGCGTCCTCGGGGCCGATGAGCTCGTTCTTCAGGTTGGAGATGTGCGTGGCCAACAACCGCGCCGAGAACTTCTTCGTGTCGATCTGCAGATCCTTGGAGATCATCGTCAGCAGGCGACGCGAGTCGTCGGCGTCGTAGATCGAGAAGTTCGAGTTCAGACCCGGCAGCAACGATGCCTGGCTGCGCAGGATGCGGACGCAGCTGGAGTGGAACGTCGACACCCACATGCTGTTGGCGCGTGGACCGACGAGACCTGCAACACGTTCACGCATCTCGGCGGCAGCCTTGTTGGTGAACGTGATGGCCAGTACCTGCCCGGGAGAGACGCCCCGCTCGGCCAGAAGGTAGGCGATGCGACGCGTCAGGACGGCCGTCTTACCCGAGCCTGCACCTGCAACGATGAGCAACGGCGATCCAGAATGCACCACGGCCTCGCGCTGCTGGGGATTCAGCCCCTCCAACAGCGCTTCCGATTTGCTCTTACCTGGCATCGGTACAACCTGAAGATTCGTGTTCATCGCGCAACCAGATTACCGGTGGGGACCGACAGGACGTCATCGCCGAGGACGTCGCACGAACAGCCGACTTTTCACGGGCGGCATCCGAGTGGCAAACTGGATCGGTGATCGAAACAGCCGTCCGTCGCCGCCTCCTGCCGTCGGTCGATCTACCAGCGACGAGACAAGGGGATTGTCGGTAGCAGTGCGCGCCCCGAGGTCCTCTTTTCGACGAGGGTCCGGGGTTTCTTCATGTAATTGCCGACATTCCGACCCACGCACCCGCGTAACGGTGACGAACAAGCCAACGATCCACGAAGTGACACTAGGAGAGAAAATGGCATCCACCACGCAGAGCGACTCCGAATCCACGTTGCCGTCGACCGAGGCAGAGATCGACGATCTCCGCCAGGAGATCGACCGCCTGGACGCCGAGATCCTGGCCGCCATCCAGCGCCGCACCGAGGTCTCGCAGTTGATCGGCCGCACCCGCATGGCTTCGGGTGGTCCTCGCATGGTCCACAGCCGTGAGATGAAGGTTCTCGACCGCTTCAGCGCCCTCGGCCAGGAAGGGCACACGCTTGCAATGCTTCTTCTCCGCCTCGGCCGCGGACGTCTCGGCCGCTAGACACCCGGGCCGCTGGACGCCGGGCCCTGTACGTCCGGTAGCTGACAACCTCGACGCTCGTTGTGCACGGCAACCCG
Organism: Rhodococcus sp. BP-261; assembly: GCF_019835205.1. Taxonomy (NCBI): domain Bacteria; kingdom Bacillati; phylum Actinomycetota; class Actinomycetes; order Mycobacteriales; family Nocardiaceae; genus Rhodococcus; species Rhodococcus sp. BP-261. The sequence goes on from NZ_JABUCO010000014.1 coordinate 36,525, forward strand.
TGCACAACGAGCGTTTCGGTCAGCTCAGAGCGATGTACTTGGTCTCCAGGTACTCCTCGATCCCCTCGCTTCCCCCTTCGCGACCGAAGCCGGAAGCCTTCACACCACCGAACGGCGCCGCCGCGTCCGAGATGACTCCGCGGTTGACGCCCACCATGCCGCTGTCGATGGCGTCGGCGACCCGTAGCGCTCGATCGAGCCCCTGCGTGTAGATGTACGACGCGAGACCGAATTCCGTGTCGTTCGCGGCCGCGATTCCTTCTTCCTCGGTGTCGAATCCGACGATCGGTGCGACGGGTCCGAAGACCTCTTCCTTCAGAATTCGTGCTTTCGCAGGAACGTCGGTGAGAACGGTCGCGGGATAGAAGTAGCCGTCACCGCCTGCGGCCTCGCCGCCCAGCGCCACCGTCGCACCGGCGTTCACGGCGTCGTCCACGAGTTCCTGGACCTTGCTCAGCTGGTCGGCGTTGATCAGCGGCCCGAGCTTGGTGTCGGGATCGATGCCGGGTCCGAGCGTGAACGTCTTCATCTTCTCGACGAGTTTCGCCGTGAATTCTTCGCGAACGCTGTTGGCGACGTGGAAACGGTTCGCAGCGGTGCACGCCTCGCCGCCGTTGCGCAGCTTGGCGAGAATCGCACCGTCGACGGCCGCGTCGATGTCCGCGTCGTCGAACACGACGAACGGCGCATTGCCGCCGAGCTCCATCGACGTCCGCAACAAGCTGCCCGCAGACTGTTCGACGAGCTTGCGACCCACCTCCGTCGAGCCGGTGAACGTCAGCTTCCGCAACCGCGGATCCTCCAACAAGGGTGCGCTGACCGCGCTGGACTTCGACGTCGTCAGCACGGACAGGACACCCTCGGGCAGTCCTGCCTCGGCGAACAGCTGCGCGAGCAACAGCATGGTCAGGGGCGTCTCGCTCGCGGGCTTGACGATGATCGTCGATCCCGACGCCAGCGCAGGTCCGATCTTCCGAGTCCCCATCGCGAGCGGGAAGTTCCACGGTGTGATGGCGAGAACCGGCCCGACGGGCACCTTGGTGACCAGGATGCGTCCGTTGCCCGCAGGCGCCGGGGTGTAGCGGCCGTCGACGCGAACGGCCTCTTCCGCAAACCATCGGAAGAATTCGGCACCGTACTTGACCTCGGCCTTCGATTCGGCAAGAGCCTTACCCATCTCGAGCGTCATGACGGCCGCGATGTCGTCGGCGCGTGCCGTGATCTTCTCGAAGACCGCGCGCAGAATCTCACCGCGCTCACGAGCGGGAGTCTTGCCCCAGGACTTCTGGGCGCCGGCGGCCGCGTCGAGCGCCTTGATCGCGTCGCCCGCACTGGCGTCGGCGACCCGGGTGAGAGGCTTGCCGGTAGCAGGATCCTTGACCTCGAACGTCGCACCGTTCTCGGCATCGACCGCGAGGCCGCCGATCCACAATTTCGCAGGAATCGATTCGATGAGCTTGGAGGTGTGCATCCCTTCAGTCTGCCCTTGCTGTCTGCACAGCAAACGAGAAGGCGCGCACTCGGGCCGTCCGCCCACTAGGGTTTGTCGATATGAGCAGTGACATCACGGGCACCGAGGCCTGGACGAACCTGAAGGCGCATCACTCCTCCATCGGCGAGACCGACCTGCGAACTCTGTTCGCCGACGACCCGGATCGCGGCCGCGAGTTCACCTTGACCGCGGGCGATCTGCACATCGACTACAGCAAGCACCGGATCGACCGCGAGACCGTGTCTCTTCTCGTCGAACTCGCCCGCGCAGCCGACATCGAAGGCCGTCGCGACGCGATGTTCGCGGGCGAGCACATCAACACCTCCGAGGATCGGGCAGTTCTGCACACCGCGTTGCGCCTTCCCTCCGACGCTCGGTTGGAAGTAGACGGACAGAACGTCGTCGCCGATGTTCACGAAGTCCTCACTCGGATGGGCGAATTCACCGATCGCGTCCGCTCCGGCGAATGGGTCGGCGCGACGGGCAAGAAGATCGAGACCGTCGTCAACATCGGTATCGGCGGCAGCGACCTCGGACCCGTCATGGTCTATCAGGCACTGCGCCACTACGCCGACGCAGGCATCTCGGCGAAATTCGTGTCCAACGTCGACCCTGCCGATCTCGTCGGGGCGCTCGACGGACTCGACCCGGCGACGACGTTGTTCATCATCGCGTCGAAGACCTTCTCGACTCTCGAAACGCTCACCAACGCAACAGCTGCGCGACGCTGGCTCGTCGACTCGCTCGGCGAGGACGCCGTCGCCAAGCATTTCGTGGCAGTGTCGACCAACGCGGAACGCGTCGCCGATTTCGGTATCGACACCGACAACATGTTCGGATTCTGGGACTGGGTCGGCGGACGATACTCGGTCGACTCCGCGATCGGCCTGTCGGTCATGGCGGTCATCGGAAAGGAGGCGTTCGGCGAATTCCTGGACGGCTTCCACCGCGTCGACGAGCATTTCCGTACCGCTCCCCTTGCCGAGAACGCGCCGGTGCTGCTCGGCCTCATCGGACTCTGGTACAACAACTTCTTCGGCGCGGAAACCCGTGCGGTGCTGCCGTATTCGAACGATCTCGCGCGCTTCCCTGCGTATCTGCAGCAGCTGACGATGGAGTCCAACGGCAAATCCGTCAAGGCCGACGGATCACCCGTGACGACGTCGACCGGCGAAATCTTCTGGGGTGAGCCGGGAACCAACGGTCAGCATGCGTTCTACCAGTTGCTGCACCAGGGAACACGACTGATCCCGGCCGACTTCATCGGATTCGCCGAGCCCACCGACGATCTCCCGACGCGCGACGGCAGCGGCAGCATGCACGACCTGCTGATGAGCAACTACTTCGCACAGACCAAGGTCCTCGCATTCGGCAAGACCGCCGACGAGATCGCCGCGGAAGGAACGCCGTCGGATGTGGTGCAGCACAAGGTGATGCCGGGCAATCGTCCGTCGACGTCGATTCTCGCTCCGAAGTTGACGCCGTCGGTCGTCGGCCAGCTCATCGCACTGTACGAGCACCAGGTGTTCGTCGAGGGCATGGTGTGGGGCGTCGACCCGTTCGACCAGTGGGGCGTCGAACTCGGCAAGACGCAGGCACTGGAACTGACACCGGTCTTGACCGACGCCGAAGCACCTGCAGCGCAATCCGACTCGTCCACCGACGCGTTGGTCCGGTGGTACCGGGATCAGCGGGGTCGAGCGAAGTAGCTACGCCGCTCGGGAGCAGCCCCGCTTACACCCTCGCCAACACCGCTGCGGTATCCACCCCCGTCGGCAAGGTGCCGAAGGCCCCGCCCCAGTCTTCTGCCAACCTGCTGGCGCAGAAGGCGTCGGCAACCGCGGGATCTCCGTGACGCACGAGCAGGGACCCCTGCAGCACGAGGGCCATCGACTCGACGACGCGTCGGGCGCGGTATTCGATGTCGGACCGGTCGGCCAGCTCCTTGCCGACGCGGGCGATGGCGTCGTCGAGTCGAGAGTCCGCGCCTGCTGCGAGGCCGACCTCGGTGAAATACGCCTCGACGGTGTCGGGCTGCTTGGCCAAAGCGCGTAGGGAGTCAAGTGCCGCGACGTTGCCCGATCCTTCCCAGATGGACATGAGCGGCGACTCCCGGTACAGCCGGGGCATGCCCGATTCCTCGACGTAGCCGTTGCCGCCGAGACATTCGAGCGCCTCGGCCGCGTGCGACGGCGCCCGCTTGCACACCCAGTACTTGGTGACGGCCAACGCGATTCGACGCAGTTCGGCTTCCTGCGTGTCACCCGAGGCGGCACGGTCGGTCGCCCCGGCCAACCGCATCATCACGGTCGTTGCCGCTTCGGATTCGATGATCAAGTCCGACAACACGTTCCGCATCAGTGGCTGATCGACCAATGCCGCACCGAACGCCTCGCGATGCCGAGCGTGGTGCACCGCCCGCATCGTCCCCGCACGAATACCGGCCGCCGAGCCGATGACGCAGTCGAGCCGCGTCATGTTCACCATCTCGATGATGGTCGGGACGCCGCGTCCTTCCTCGCCGACGAGCCATCCCGTCGCACCCTGGTATTCGATCTCGCTCGACGCGTTGGACTTGTTCCCCAGTTTGTCCTTGAGTCGTTGCAGTGCAATGCGATTGAGCGAACCGTCGGGAAGGACGCGGGGCAGCAGGAAGCACGACAGCCCTCCGGGTGCCTGCGCGAGCGTCAGGAACATGTCGGACATCGGGGCAGACGTGAACCACTTGTGCCCGACGATCGAAAAGGTCCCGTCCGAGGACGGCACCGCCGTGGTCGTGTTCGCGCGTACGTCGGAGCCACCCTGCTTCTCCGTCATCGACATCCCTGCGATGAGGCCTCGCTTCTCCGTCGGCACGCGGAGTCCGAAGTCGTAGTGCGTCGACGCCAACAACGGCTCGTACAACGCCGCCAGTTCCGAATTGTGCCGCAGCGCAGGCACTGCCGCGTACGTCATCGAGATCGGGCACATGTGTCCGGCGTCGGCCTGGCCCCACGCGTAGAACTTCGCGGCCCGTGCGACGTGGGCGCCGGAACGGTCGCATTGCCACGGTGTGGCATGCAAACCGCCCGCGACAGCCACCGACATCAGGTTGTGCCAGTGCGGATGGAACTCGACCTCGTCGATGCGGTTGCCGTAACGGTCGTGTGTGTGAAGCACGGGTGGATGCTCGTTGGCCAGTCGGCCCCACTCCTGTGCCTCGACACTGCCGGCCAGATCGCCGAGCTCGCGGAGATCGTCGTACGCCCACTGCGCTCCCTCGCGCGCGAGACCTTCGAGCAGCGAGAAGTCGTCGGACGTGTCGTAGGGCAGTAGATCCGGGACCTGATTGAAGACGCTGTGCGTGGCGGGGAATGTCATGGACGAACTCCTAACGAGCGGAGGGCGAATGCGACGAGATCGGGGACGACGTCCGGGCCCGGCGGTCGATCCGGACTCAGCGGCCCCACCAGAACTTCGCCGACGGCACCGACGAGTGCGGCCGCCGCCAGCTGTGCGTTCTGTTCGGGCACGTCACCCGCGGCGATGCCCGCGGTGATCGCGCCGGCGATGGCGTCGGTGAAGCTTCGGCGGAAGACAAGCCGTTCGGCGTCGACGGCGGCATCCACGGGTTCGGCGAGCAGCGCGTAGGCCATGGTCCGGTTCTTCATCGCGCGGCCGGCGAACGTCTCGACGATGGCCGTGACCCGCTCGACGACGGTGCCGCGTGCACCCGCGTCGGCGACGGCCTGTACTTCGCGGCCGCACACGTCCCGGAAGATCGCGACGACCAGATCGGACTTGTTCTCGAAATGGGTGTAGACGCTGCCCGCCGAGACGCCGGCCGCTGCGGCGACGGAGGCGATGGACAGACCCTTGTAACCCTGCGTCGACAGCACCTCGACGGCGGACGCGAACAGTTTCTCTCTGCCGGCGTCGAGCCTGGCTTGCACGGACTCCGTGCGGCGGTACGGCATGTCAAGAATTGAAGCATTGATTCATTGCTTCAAGCAAGGCCTGCTGGGTACCGTCGACTGCATGACAGTGAGGATCGAGCGCTCCGGGCCCGTCACGACGATCGTGCTGTCGCGTCCCGAGTCCAGGAATGCCGTCGACGGTCCGACAGCGGCCGAGCTCGTCGCCGCGTTCGAGGATTTCGATGCCGACGACGACGCGGCCGTCGCAGTTCTGTGGGGCGAAGGCGGGACGTTCTGCTCGGGCGCCGATCTCAAGGCGCTCGGCACCGAACGATCCAATCACGCAACGGAACACGGCGACGGTCCGATGGGACCAACCCGCATGCACCTGTCCAAACCGGTCATCGCCGCGGTGTCCGGGTACGCCGTCGCCGGGGGACTCGAACTCGCGCTGTGGTGCGATCTCCGTGTCGCCGAGGCCGACGCGACGTTCGGCGTGTTCTGCCGCCGGTGGGGCGTTCCGTTGATCGACGGAGGAACCGTGCGCCTGCCGAGGCTCATCGGCGCGTCCCGTGCGATGGATCTGATTCTGACCGGCCGCGCGGTCGACGCCGACGAGGCGCTCGCGATCGGCCTGGCCAACCGGGTCGTGCCCGTCGGGCATGCGCGTCGGGAAGCCGAAGAGTTGGCCGGGGCGCTCGCCTCGTACCCGCAGACCTGCATGCGACACGACAGGCTGTCTCTGCTCGAACAGGACGGGCTCGTCGAGGATGCAGCCCTCGTGAACGAATTCCGACACGGCGTCATCTCCATGTCGGCCGACGCACTGAACGGTGCGCAGGCGTTCGCCGCAGGCGCCGGAAGGCATGGGGCAAGCGCACCGTGACCACGGATCGCCTGTCCGTCGTCGACGAGATCTTCCTGCGGACTCATCGAGGCTACGGCCTGCCGATCGTTCTTCAGGGAATTCTGCGCACCGACGAGGTCGTCGCGCGCGTGGATCTTGCTGCGATACATGCCAATCTGGCTTTGGGCAGCTTGGGCCGACGGGTCGTCACCCCGTCGATCCCCGGTGCACGACGGCGCTGGGTCCCGTCGAGCGAGACGCTCCCCCTCGTCGTCGACGACGGCCGCATCCCGGACTCCGACGTGCTGGACTGGGCGGATGCACAGGGCGACGTCGACCTCGATCCCGAGAACGGACCGGGCTGGCGACTGTCGGCGACGACGACACGCGGCGGTGGCACCGTCGTGTCGCTCGTGTGCTCTCATGCGCTGGCCGACGCAGCGGGACTGATCGCGGCTGCTGCTTGCGCATTCGAAGGCTCTGCGCCACAGCGCTTCTCACGACGGACATCGGATCTGGCCGACGCCGTGAAGCTGGGAACGACGGTTACCGCCGGCTCGGTCAAAGCGTTGGCAGGCCTCGTCCGCGACCCGGAATCGCGGCGCGAACTGAACGGGTACATCGGTGGATCCGACCGTACCGCGTCTCACGACGTCGCCATCGCCACAGCCGTTTTCGACGTCGCGGCCACACCGAACAATGCCGAGTTCGTCGCGATCGTGAGCGACATCGCCGTCGAACTGGGGCTCGACGCTCCGGTGTCGGTCAACATGCCGTTCCGAGTACCGACCCAGGGCGCCAACAGGATCGGCATGGTGACCATCGACGTGACACCAGGGGACACCGTCGACGAGATCAAGACCGCGTACACGGCCGCGTTCGCGAATCCTGCCGGCGCGCCAGGAGGTTTCCCCGCCGAGACGGTGCAGTTGCTGCCCGACCGTCTCGCGGCGACGTTGACGTCGAAACCCGGACGCGCACGCGTGCTGTGCTCCAACATCGGTCGGCTTCCCGACTCGATCATGGAGATAGGGCCTCACCGCGTCAGGTCCATCGCGACGCGGGCACTGCATCCCGGGGCGGACAGGTCGATCACCGCGACGTCGCTGTCCGCATATCTCGCATACACGGATCGACAATGCACACTGTCCCTCGTCGGCACCGACGCGACTCTCGCATCGTCGTCGGACGACGTGCGTCGAGGAGCCGAGGCGGTGCTGGCCCGTCGGCGACTCGATGCTCGATCGTGGAGATAGGACTACCGTGAACTCATGAGCGAGCACGACATCTACAGCAAGATCGAGCAGTTGGTCGCCACCGAGCACAAGCTCAGGTCGCAGACCGAAGCCGGCGAGATCGACCCGAGTGACGAGAAGGCCCAGCTGGCATCGATCGAGCGTGCGCTCGACCAGTGCTGGGACCTGCTGCGTCAGCGCCGCGCCCGTCTCGATGCGGGACAGAACCCGGACGACGCCCAGGTCAACAGCGTCGAACAGGTCGAGCACTACCTGCAGTAGCGAAGAACAGCTACACGAAGCGGTTGGTGAGTTCGTTGGGCAGGAAGCGCAGGGCCAGGTCGATGCCCTGCCACTTCAGGCCGGGCAGGGCGACGCGTCGCGATTCCTTCTCGATGGCGTCGACCATTGCGGTGACGCCCGCGTCCAGGCTTGCCGTCATCGACGACGCGTCGCCTGCTTTCGCGGACATGTCGGTGGCGATGAAGCCGGGCAACAGCGTCGTGACGGCGATGTCGGTGCCTGCCAGTTCCGCCGACAGCGCTTCACCGAGTGCGGCGACGCCTGCCTTGCTGGCGGAGTAGACGGCCTTCGGTCCCGGGAGGCCGCGGTCCGCGCTGATCGACGACACGAGCACCAGGTGTCCGAACTTCTGCGCCCGAAAGATCTCGAGCGCTGCTTCGGTCTGCGACAGGGCACCGATGAAATTGGTTCGAGCAGTGGCGAGGTTCGCGTCGGCGCGGCCGCTTCCGATCTTGGCGCCCTTGCCGAGGCCCGCGTTGACGACGACCCGGTCGAGTCCGCCCACTTCGTCTCGAAGCTCACCGAACACGGCGACGACGGCTTCGTGGTCGGTCACGTCGAGCGCTCGAACGGCAACCGTGATGCCGGGGTGCTGCGCGATCAATGTTTCGCGCAGGCTGTCCAGCCGGTCGAGTCGCCGCGCACACAATGCGAGATCACGGCCCTTCGCGGCGAACCGCCGGGCCATCTCCTCCCCCAGGCCCGAGCTCGCGCCGGTGATCAGAATCTTCTGTCTCCTCTGCCCCATGGCCGACGAGCCTATGTCACTCTTGAGAAATGACCTCAGCAAGCACGGACGAATTCGACGTCATCGTCATCGGCGGCGGACCCGTCGGCGAGAACGCGGCCAGTTACGCCATCGCCGGCAGTGACCGCACTGCCGTCATCGTCGAGCACGAACTCGTCGGTGGCGAGTGCTCGTATTGGGCGTGCATGCCCAGCAAGGCGCTGCTCCGTCCGGGCCAGGTGCTCGACGCCGCGCGCAACATGCCGGGCGTCCTGGAGTTGGTCGGCGACAAGCCGCTCGACGTGCCTGCCGTCCTTGCGCGTCGAGACTCGTTCACGCATTCGCTCGACGATTCGTCGCAGGTCGACTGGGCCGAGTCCGAGGGCATTTCCGTCGTACGTGGCCACGGCCGCATCTCGGGTGAGAAGACCGTCGATGTCGACGGCCGTACGTTGACCGCGCGACATGCCGTCGTTCTCGCGACCGGTACGACGGCGTCGATTCCCGGCACTCCCGGTCTGCGCGAGGCATTGCCGTGGACCTCGCGCGACGCGACCAACATGCACGAGGTGCCGACGCGCGTCGCAGTCATCGGCGGCGGGGTCGTCGCCAGCGAGAGCGCGACATGGTTGCTGTCGCTCGGTGCCGAGGTGACGATGCTCGTGCGCGGCGGGTCGTTGCTGTCGAACGCCGAGCCGTTCGCGAGCGAACTCGTCGCGGACGCACTGCGTGCGCGAGGCGCGAAGATCGTGTTCCACGCGGACGTGACGAACGTGTCGCGCCCCGACGTGAACGACACGGGCATCGGCAGGATCCACGGCGGCCCTGCCGAACTGACCGTGGGCGGCGAGACGATCACCGTCGACGAAATCGTCGTCGCTGCAGGCAGGAAGCCGACGAGCGGCGATGTCGGACTGTCGGCAGTCGGGTTGGAGGACGGCGCCACCGTCGAGGTCGACGACCACCTGCAGGTGCCTGGAATTCCGTGGCTCTACGCGGTCGGCGACGTCAACGGCCGCGCGCAGCTGACTCACATGGGCAAGTACCAGGGACGCGTCGCGGGCGACGTCATCGCGGCACGTGCCGACGGCACGCCGCTCGACGGCAAGCGATTCTCGGCGACGGCAGATCACGGGCAGATCCCGCAGGTCGTATTCACCGCGCTCGAGGTCGCGTCCGTCGGGCAGACCGAGAAGAACGCGCGCGACGCGGGCATCGACGTGGAGATCCTCGGCGTCGACATCGCGGTGGCCGGGTCGTCGCTGCAGCAGGACAACTTCTCCGGGCACGCGCAACTGGTGGTGGACCGGGCGAAGGACATCGTCGTCGGAGCCACGTTCGTCGGACCCGGCGTCGCCGAGTTGGTCCATGCCGCAACGGTTGCCGTCGTCGGCAAGGTGACTCTCGACGACCTGTGGCACGCGGTCCCGTCGTACCCGACGGTGAGCGAGGTGTGGTTGCGGCTGCTCGAGTCTCGCAGGACGTAGATTGGACGCGTGAGCCAGGAAACCGGATCGAAGCAGCAGCCGCTGTTGGTGTTGGGCAAGATCACCGAGATTCTCGACGCGTTCTCGTTCGACCGTCCGTCGCTGACGCTCGGTGAGATCCAGCAGAGCACCGGGATTCCGACGTCGACGGTGCAACGCCTGGTCACCAACCTCGTCGCACAGGGTTTTCTCGACCGCGCCGGAGATCGGATCCGCATCGGCGTCCGGATGGCGTACTGGGCAGCAACGGCCACAAAGGATCTCGACGTCCTCTCCATCGTGAACCCCGTACTCAAGGAGGTTCGAGACCTCACGGGCGAAACCGCCTGCTTCTTCCGGCCGGAACAGAACTATCGCGTGTGCGTCGCGATCGCCGAGACGAAGCATGCACTACGCCGAGACATGTACGTCGGCAAGGTGATTCCGCTGAACGTCGGATCGGCGAGCCGTGTGCTGCTCGCTTACGATTCGGCACTCGCGGACCGCATCCTGTCGGGCACCCTCGAACAGATGACGGCCGAATCGATCACGCAGAAGGACACGCTGCGCGCCGCGGTCGACCGGGCCCGCGCCGACGGCTACGCCATCACGACCGGTGAACGCGAGACCGGTGCGTCGGGGTTGTCGGCACCGGTGTTCGACTCCGCCGCCGACATCATCGGTGCCGTGACCATCAGCGGCCCGACACTTCGAATGCCGTTGTCGCAGTGCGAGGAATGGGTGGACCTGCTCGTCTCGCACGCCGAGCAGATCACCCGAACCCTCGGTGGCCGCTACCCGGCGTGACCCCACGCTTCGGGGTTGACGGGATGCGGCGGTAGCGAGCCGGTCGCCATGGCTGCCGCGTTCTCGGCGCACAATCGGGCCATTTCCGACCGCACCGACACCGTCGCGCTCCCGACGTGCGGTAGCAACACCGTGTTCGGTAATCCCGCGAGCCCCGGTTCCAACTCCGGTTCCCGCTCGTACACGTCCAGGCCCGCACCCGCGATGACTCTCTCGCGCAACGCCGTCACCAACGCAGCCTCGTCGACGACAGGCCCGCGCGCGGTGTTGATCAGGATCGCGGAGTTCTTCATCGCGTGCAGCACCCGTGTGTCGACGAGGTGATGCGTCGACTCGCTCAGCGGAACGTGCAGGGACAGAAAGTCGCTCGTCGCGACGAGCTCGTCCCACGACACGTGTTCGACGCGTCCGGCGAACTCACCCAATTCCTCGTCGCTGACCTCGCGGTCCGACGGCGGGCGTGGGCAGAACTTGACGGTCATGCCGAATCCGAGAGCTCGACGCGCCGTCGCCCGTGCGATCCGGCCGAACCCTGCGAGCCCGAGAACACGACCGGACACGTCGGTGCCGAGCATGAATTCGGGCTTCCACCCGGTGAATCCGCCGGAACGGACGAGGTTGTCCGACTCGATCGCACGCCGCGCGGTCGCCAGCATCAGCAACAGCGCGATGTCGGCGGTCGAATCCGTCAGTACCCCAGGCGTGTTCCCGACGGTGATGCCGCGCGCCGTGGCCGCGGCGACGTCGATGTTGTCGAATCCGACGGCATAGTTCGAGATGCCGACGAGCTTGGCCGACGCCAGCAGCTCGGCGTCGAACTTGTCGCGCAGTTGCGACACGACGACCGAATAGTCACCGGAGGCGCATCGCTCCACCAAGCCGTCGTGGCCGAGTTCGAGGACCTCCACCTCGCCTGCCGCGGCGAGAATGTCCATGCCGGGCGCGGGAATCGGGTGGGTGACGAGGATGCGGCTCATAGCACCCACTCGAACTTGTCTGCTGACGAATGCGCACCCTGAACGGTCTTGGAGCGCATGGGCTCGCCCAGTTCGGCGAGGAGTTTCTCCGACAAATCCACCATGGTGGCCAGAGTATCGGGCTGGAACCAGTCGGGTCGCGTCGCGAACAGAATGTCCTCGCTCGAGGTGTTGCCGCTCGCACCGGGTGCGAAAGGGCACCCGCCCAGGCCGCCGAGTGAGCCGTCGACCATCGCGGCGCCCGCGGTGATGGCAGCGAGGGTGTTTGCCACACCGAGTCCCCACGTGTCGTGACCGTGAAAGACGATGCGGCGCTGCGGTGTTTCGTCGACGACGCGGGTGATCAGCGACGATACCTGCGCCGGAACGGCCTGCCCGAGGGTGTCGCAGACGACGATGTCCGTTGCCCCGTGCGTACGCTCGTCGCGGGCGATGTCGAGTACACGCTCCTGCGGCACCTGTCCTTCGAACGGGCAGGTGAACGACGTCGCGATGCACAGCTGGATCTGCCCGTCGACGCTGCGGGTGATCTCCACGGCGTCGGGCATCGCCGCGAGACTGTCCTCGGTGAGGCGGCCGATGTTGGCCTTGTTGTGGGAATCCGACGCCGAGAAGCAGTACTGGAACTTGCGCGCCCCTGCCGCGGCGGCTTTCTCGATGTGCCGGGGCGTGGCCACCCAGACCCAGCACTTCTCCAGTTCCTCGTCCGTCAGTTCGCCGATGACCTCGAGCGTGTTCGCCATCGGCGGCACCAGATCACCGCGTGCCATGGATCCGATCTCGAGCGACGGAACACCGGCTGATAGCAGGCTTCTGGCGACGTCGAGCTTTCTTTCCGTCGACAGTAGTTTTCCGGTCAGCTGCAGACCGTCACGCAACGTGACGTCCCGGAGTTCGGCGGTGGGGGTGAACTGGAACATCAGGCGTCCATCTCTTCGTCGGTGCGTCCGAGCAAGGTCGAGAGTACTTCGCGGGTGTGCTCGCCGAGGTCGGGGCCCACCGATCGGATGGGGAGCGAGCGGTCGCCGATGACGGGCACCACCCCGACGAACCCCACGTCGGCCGGCTCGTCCGCGCCGGTGTCGACCTCGAAGTGCTGGATCATGTTTCGTGCCGCGTATTGTTCGTCGGCGACGACGTCGGCCGCGGTGTAGATCGGTCCCGACGGCACTCCTGCGGCGTCGAGCTGCTTCAAAGCTTCGTCACGAGAACGCATTCCGGTCCACGCGCTGATGGCCGCATCGAGTTCGTCACGACGCTTCCAGCGACCTGCGTTGGTCGCCAGTTCCGGATCGGCTCCGAGATCGGGACGTTCGATCGTGTTCATGTAGCGCTGGAAGATGGCGTCGCCGTTGCCCGCTACGACGACGGACTTGCCGTCGTTGCACATGTACGCGTTCGACGGCGCGATACCTTCCATGCGGCCGCCGGTGCGTTCGCGTTCGACGCCGTACGCGAGATAGTCGGGAATGAGCGACTCCATCATCGACAGAATCGACTCGTTGAGAGCGACGTCGATCGAGCGCTGCTCCAGCGACAGCGTGTCCTTGGCTGTCTGCCGCTGGAAAAGGGCCATGACACAACCGAATGCGGCGTACAGGCCTGCGATCGAGTCTCCGATGGACACGCCGACGCGGACCGGCGGCCGGTCGGGATCGCCGACGAGGTTGCGGAATCCTCCGTAGGACTCGGCGACCGCGGCGAAGCCCGGCCGTTCCGACATCGGTCCGGTCTGCCCGAACGCCGAGATGCGGGTGATGATCAGATCGGGGTTCTTCTCGCTGAGAATCTCGGGCGACAGCCCCCATTTCTCCAGTGTCCCCGGCCGGAAGTTCTCGAGCACGATGTCGCACTTCGCGGCGAGGTCGATGACGTCCTGCCGGCCTTGCTCGGTGCGCAGGTCCAGCACGATCGACTTCTTGTTGCGGTTGATCGTGCGGTACAGCATCGACGTCGTGCCGGAGTAGAGGCGCCAGTTGCGGAGTTCGTCGCCGGTACCGGGACGCTCCACCTTGATCACCTCGGCGCCGAAGTCGGCCAGCATTCGGGCCGCGGTCGGTGCGGCGATGTAGTTACCGAGTTCGAGTACTCGAACTCCGCTCAGTGGGAGTGCGTTCATGGTCAATTACCCTCTCAGAGAACCAGACTCATGGGCAGGATCAGCAGGATGGCGACGACGGAGGCGACGGACACGCCGACCGAGCACGTCTTCAGTGTGCCCCTCGTGCTCTGTCCCATCAACGACTGCAGCAGCCAGAACGTGTTGCTCGTGACGTGCACCGCGAACAGCGATCCTGCGCCCGCCGCGAGCGCGATGAACACGGGGTCGAGGCCGATCAGCGGCGCGACGGGAGCGAGAATGCCTGCAGAGGTGATGGCCGAGATCGTCACCGAGCCGACGGCGATGTGCAGCGCAGCGGCGATGACCCACACCATCAGCAGAGGCGCCGCCGTGCTCGCCGTGAAGTACTGACCGAGAATGTCACCGAGCCCGGCTTCCTTGATCATCGCGGCGAGCGAACCACCGACGCCCGTCAGGATCAGGATCTGGCCGCTCTCGGCGAAACCACGGGCCAACGCCTTCTCGACGCGCTTCTGGCCGACGGTGTAGCGCGCGACGAGGCACGTTCCGACCAGTCCGATGAGCAGTGCGATCACCGGACTCGCAACGAATTCGACGACGGGGATGGAGATTTCGGCTACCTCGAGTAGTGCTCCGGTCGCGATGAGCACGAGCGCCAGAAGCAGAGGAGACAACAGCACGACGAGACGCGTGCGCTTCTCAGCGCGTACGGCCTGCGCGACTCCGCCGGAAACGAACGGCTCGTCGGCGGGATCCTCGTCTTCTTCCACCGCGACGGAGATGAACTCCTGCTCGTCCTTCTCCTCGTTCCACCATCCGCGGCGGAACGCGAACGTCATGACAGCGATCGAGATGATCACGACGGGGACGATCAGAATCAGGCCGTAGATCATCATCTTCCCCAGCGGTACGCCGAGCAGTCCGGCGAGGGCCAGCGCCGCGACGCCGGGGACCATGAAGACGATGCCGCATTCGAGACCGATCGCGAGCGCCGTCGCCATGCGCGCGGTGCCGAGCTTGCCGATCTTCGGTGCGAGATTGCGTGCGAGCGGCGCCGAGATGACCAGCAGAACGTCGAGGAAGATCGACTGCAGCACGGTCGCGATGGTCAGGGACAGCGCATACGGCAGCCTCTTGGGGCCGAACGTCTTCAACAGCGTCCCGACGAGGCGTTGGATCGCCTTCATCTCCTGGAGCACCGCCCCCATGAGCACTCCGAACCCGATCAGCAGACCGACCTCGGCCATGATCTCGCCGAAGCCTCCGGTGATGGTCTCGACGGTCGTCGACACCCCGAGCTTCGTCGCAAGCCCGAGGTAGGCGGCGCCCAGCACCAGCGAGACCACAGGGTTGAAATGGAAGCGCACGATGAAGATCACCACCGCGAGTACGGCGATCACCGTATGAATCACGATCCACATATCGGACATTTGGGTTCTTTCCACGTAGTGAGTGGCGCCATCCGAGGCGCGTAGATGTGACGAGCCACACCATCACCCACATTATGGGCACAGATTCACTTCATGGGCAAGGATGGCTGCGCCACCTGCGGTTGGGCCCTTGTCACCTGCGCCGCTGCCTTCGACGCGTCCAGCTCGACGGGCGACCGCACGATCACCGGCCCAGTCCGCAACATCCCGTCGGTCAGCGGCTCCGCCCGCAGGCCGCCGCGCCCGATGAGCGCTTTTCGGGCACCGTCGACGATCATCGAATCCATCCAGGCGCACGGATGGGCCGGTCTGCCGCCACGGAAGCGAACCGGGCCGTCACCGGAATCCAGCTCGAATTCGACGCCGCGCAGCGGGTCGAGTTCGATACCGCGTACGACGATGTTTCGCCTGGCCACGGCTGTGTCGGGCATCTCCGTCGCCAACGCGTCGCCGACGGCTTCCCACGCCTCGACGGCCAAGAACGTCACCGCGGCCTCGGTATGGGCCTTGACGCCGAAGAATCGGTCGCCGCGAATGCCCTTGTTCGCGACGATCTCGACCCGCTCGACGAGGTCGGTACTCACGTCGTCGGCAGGCCCGTCCTTCGACCTACCGAAATACGCATGGGCAGGTGAGACCAGGAGTTGGAGAATGTCGGCTCGATATTCGAACACCATGACCTTCAGTGTCCACGACCGTCGGCGTGGGGAAATTTGTACACTCGCCGACATGGCTTTCAACACCAGAATCGCCACGCTGGACGGCGTCGTCGAGGGCAAGACCGTGGGCGATCTCGTCACCTGGCGCGGCATCCCCTACGCGGCGCCACCCGTCGGACCACGTCGGCTGCGCGCGCCTCAGCCTGTCGAGCCGTGGACAGGAGTTCGCGACGCGACCGAGTGGGGTAACGCGTCGGTGCAGCACAAGCGCGGCACGATGCTCTCGATCGGCAAGTATCAGCCGTCGAGCGAGGACTGCCTGACGCTCAACGTGTTGGCCCCTGGCAGGCGCAGTGCGACGCCACGGCCGGTGATGGTGTTCATCCATGGCGGCGCGTACACGCTCGGCACGTCGGCGACGCCCCTGTACGGCGGCGGCTCACTGGTCCGACGGTCGCTGAAGGACTCTCACGGCATCGTCTACGTGTCGATCAACTATCGGCTCGGTGCGCTCGGCTATCTGGACATGACCCAGTTCTCCACCGAGGCACGGCAATTCGACTCCAACCTGGGTCTGCGAGATCAGGTCGCAGCCCTCGAATGGGTGCAGCGGAACATCGCGCAGTTCGGCGGAGATCCGAACAACGTGACGATCTTCGGGGAGTCCGCCGGAGGAAACGCCGTCACGACCTTGTTGGCGACGCCCGCCGCGAAAGGGCTTTTCACGCAGGCGATCGCGGAGAGTTCGGCACCCGGTCTCGTCGGCACGCACGCGAACGCGACGCAGTGGGCCACGCAGTTCCTCGACTTCCTGGGCCACGACGGCGACCCTGCCCACGCACTCGACACCGCCGACGTCACGCGTCTCGGCCGAGCAGGAACGAAATTAGCCCTCACGGTCGCGTCGGCGACTCCCGGTCTGCATCCGTTCGGGCCCGTCGTCGACGGGGACTACCTACCGAAGAATCCGCTCGACGCGTACCAGGACGGGTCGGCGCATCGCGTCCCCCTGATCATCGGTACGAATGCCCGCGAAGGCACGCTGTTCCCGAAGGTGCTCGACGCGTTACCCACCAACCCCGAGCGCATCGACAAGCTCTTCTCGTTGACCGACCCGTCGGCCAAAGATGCTGTGCTGGAAGCCTATCCGGGCTACCCGTCCGAGGCAGCTGCCATCGACGTCGGCGGCGACTTCACGTTCTGGAAGCCGTCGCTCGAAGTGGCGGAAGCACATTCGGTGTACGCGCCGACCTACAGCTACCGCTTCGACTTCGCGCCGCGCATCATGCGGTGGCTCGGTCTCGACGCCACCCACGGATTCGAATTGTTCGCGGTGTTCGGCATCAGCAACACGGCGTTCGGCAAAGCGATGACGCTGCCGGGCGGCCGGAAGGCCTTCGCCGACGTCACCGAACGTGTGCAGTCGCAGTGGCTCGAGTTCGCGAGAACCGGTGCGCCCCTTCCGCCCTGGCCGAAGTACGACGAGCAGAGCCGCGAGACGATGATCTTCGACGCCCGCACCCGTGTGCAGCGCGATCCGCGGCGTGACCGTCGTCGAGCATGGGAGGGCTACCGCGGCTACGCGAGCCTGAAGACCGAGCCGAGCACTACTTGAGCAGGCGCGACATCCGGCGGTCGGCGAGGATCTTGCCGCCGGTCTGACACGTCGCGCAATACTGGAACGAACGCTCGGCGTACGAGACTTCGCGGACCGGATCGCCGCACACCGGGCACGGCAGGCCGGTCCTGGCATGTACCCGCATGCCGGACCGCTTCTCCCCCTTGAGTCGGGCTGCGTCCTGGCCCACCGAGCGCGCGACTGCATCGGTCAGCACGTCGCGCATCGCCCGATACAGCGTGGCAACGGACTCCGCATCGAGCTTGCTCGACGACGCGAACGGCGACAACTTCGCCACGTGCAGAATTTCGTCGGAATACGCGTTGCCGATACCGGCGATCAGAGCCTGGTCGACGAGCGACGTCTTCAACCTGGCCGTCGTGCCGCCGAGAATTTCGGCGAACTCGGGCTCGGTGACAGCCAGCGCGTCCGGTCCGAGTCGGGCGATGCCCGGCACCTCGCTCGGGTCGTGCACCACCCAGACCGCGAGCCGCTTCTTCGTGCCCGCCTCGGTGAGGTCGATCGCGGGTGTCAGACCCTCCGGGGTGAAGAAGTGCACCCGCAACGCGAGCGGCCCCTTGCCGGGCTTCGGCGGTGCGGCGCTGGGGTTGTCCGTCCAGCGCAGCCACCCGCCGCGCGAGAGATGGGTGATCATCCAGAGGTCACCCGCCTGCAGCGCCAGGTGCTTGCCGAACCGCGCGGCATCGGTGACGTCGCGCCCCTGCAGCACGGTGATCGGCGGATCGAACGTCTTCAGAACACTCAGCGCCGCGATGTCGACACGACCGACGACGGAACCGACTGCGTGCTCGCGCAGGAACCCGGCGAGCGCTTCGACCTCGGGTAGCTCAGGCATTGCCCCATTATGCGGGCCCGCCGTGCTCGTGCACGGGATATAGACTGGCTCACCGTGATGGTTCCAACCCCGTACGAGGATCTCTTGCGGCTCGTGTCCGAGACCGGCACCCCGAAGTCCGACCGCACGGGCACCGGCACGACCAGTGTCTTCGGCCACCAGATGCGCTTCGACCTGTCTCGGGGATTTCCGTTGATCACCACCAAGAAGGTGCATCTGAAGTCCATCGTGTACGAACTGCTGTGGTTCCTGCGCGGCGACTCCAACGTGCAGTGGCTGCAGGATCACGGCGTCACCATCTGGGACGAGTGGGCGAGTCCGAACGGAGAACTGGGTCCCGTCTACGGCGTGCAGTGGCGGTCGTGGCCGACGCCGTCGGGTGAGCACATCGATCAGATCAGTCAGGTTATCGAGACCCTGCGCACCGATCCCGATTCACGACGCATGATCGTCTCGGCCTGGAACGTCGCCGACATCCCGCAGATGGCCCTCGCGCCGTGCCACGCGTTCTTCCAGTTCTACGTCGCCGACGGCACCCTGTCGTGCCAGCTGTACCAGCGCAGTGCCGACATGTTCCTCGGTGTGCCGTTCAACATCGCGAGCTATGCGCTGCTCACCCACATGGTCGCCGATCAGGTCGGGCTGAAGGTCGGCGAGTTCATCTGGACCGGCGGTGACTGCCACATCTACGACAACCACCGCGAGCAGGTCACCGAACAGCTCTCCCGTGAGGCGTTCGCCTACCCGACTCTGAAGCTGGCGCACCGGGATTCGATCTTCGACTACCGATTCGAGGACATCGAGATCCTGGACTACCAGCACCACCCGGCGATCAAGGCGCCGGTGGCGGTGTGACTGCTCGCCACGTCGGCATGATCTGGGCGCAGGCCCGCGGCGGTGTCATCGGTGACGGCGGGACCATCCCGTGGCACGTCCCCGAGGACATGAAGCATTTTCGGTCGACGACGCAGGGCCACCCCGTCGTCATGGGCCGCAAGACGTGGGACTCGCTACCGCCGAAATTCCGTCCCCTGCCCGGCCGTCGGAACATCGTCGTGACGCGCGATCCCGCTTGGTCGGCCGACGGCGCCGAGGGGGTCGGAAGCATCGACGACGCACTGTCACTGGTCGACGACACTGTCTGGATCATGGGCGGAGGCGAAATCTACCGCGCTGCACTGCCTTTCGCGTCGGAGCTTCAGGTGACGGACATCGACCTCGACATCGAGGGTGACACCGTCGCACCCGAGGTGTCCGACGAATGGACGGCGTCCCCCGGAGAGTGGCAGACGAGCAGCAACGACGGCATCCGCTACCGCTTCGTCCAGTACGGCAAGGCTTACCGAACCGCTTGATTCGCACCGACTTCCGTCGACTCCGCTCTTGCCGGACGGACATTGGGGTCATACTGGGCACATGGACAAGAAGTCACTCACCGCCCTTGCCCGACAACAGCTCAAACTGGCCGTGGGGGCGTCCAGTGGCCGCAGCTCGCAGACCGTCTACGGCGGTCACCAACGGCATCTTCGGCAGACCGTCGTCGCGCTCGCAGCGGGAAACAAGATGGCCGAGCACGATCTGAACGGCGAATCCACGGTGTTCGTTCTCAGCGGCAAACTCGAACTCGCCAGCGGCGAGAAGTCCTGGAAGGGTTCCGCGGGTGACCTTCTCGTCATTCCCGACGCCCGTCACAGCGTCGAAGCAATCGAAGACGTCGCGTTCCTGTTGACGGTGGCGGTCTAGCCCCCGGGTCCTCGCACCACCATGACCGGGCAGTCCGCGGTGTGGACGAGCGCGTAACTCGTCGACCCGAGAAGCATGCCGGCGAACCCGCCGCGTCCGCGGTGTCCGACGACGATCAGTGACGCCTGCTCCGACATCTGGCTGAGCACGCGCACCGGACGGTCCTGCGCGACGACGCGTCGCACCTCGACGTCCGGGTACTTGTTCTGCCATCCCGCGAGACTCTCGGCGAGCAGAACTTCTTCCGACGCGGCGATGGTTTCCCAGTCGCGCGGCGGGCCCGCCACCTGAGCAAGACTCACGTCGGACCAGACGTGCACGGCCACCAGCGGCGAATTACGTTGTGCGGCTTCCTCGAACGCAACGCCTACTGCTGCCTGATTCTGCTCGGAACCGTCGACACCCACGACGACGGGACCGAGCGTGGGCGGGCGGCCGTCGATACTGCGACCTCGCACCACCACGACGGGCGACGAACCGTGCGCGCACAACGCCACAGCTGCAGACCCGAGCACTCCCGACTCGGACTCGCCCAGGCCACTCGCACCGAGGACGATCGCTTCCCGACCGTGCGACTCGGCCATCAACACCTCGGCGACCTTGCCGTCCACCGCCGCGGTGACGATGTCGAACCCGGATTCGTCGACGCTTTCGCGTGCGAGGACTTCGGCCGATGCCAGACGGGCATCGGCAACCGCTCGGTATTCGGTGATGTCGTCTGCAGCCAGATGCGCAGGAGGATCGACGGCGGTGACGATCCGCAACGTCCAACCGCGTGGTGCAGCTGTCAGCGCGGCCCAGACGACGGCGCGGTCGGCGCTTTCGGAACCATCGATGCCCACCACGATCGTATGCGCGCCCGACACGGGACCACCTCCGGTAGGGATCGGATGTCCGGCCTCAGGATAGACGAAGGTGCCTCTCTCCGGCTCGACACCGGAGAGAGGCACGCTACCCTCGGACCCCCCGGGGGCTTTTCTGGTCGCGCGCCCGACCTAGGACGCGCGCAGTCTTCTCGCTTCGAACGATGCCGCTCGGGCCTCGAGATCGCCGAGGAACTCGGCCAGGATCTTGGTGCTGCGGGCACCGAGGTCGAGGTCGGTCCGTTCGAAGAATCGCCAGAACTTCAGGACCGGTAGGACCACCTCGTCGAGGTGGAGTCGGAGGTCGTAGATGCCGTCGCGTTCGATCAGCATCGAACTGCGCTCGAACCCAGGAAGGCCGCTTCCCGGCATCTGGAAGTTCATGATGACCTCGGTGACGATCGACGCTGTCTGCGCGGGCACGATGTCGAAAGCCGCGGCCGCGATGCTGCGGAGGAACTCGACCTGACGTTCCTGGTCGGCGACGACGCGGCCGAGCAGGGCCGTCGCCACCGGATCGGCACATTCGACGGCCGCGTTGCGGTGGCTGACCATCGTGGCCATGACATCGATCGTGGCGTGCGCGATCGATCGAAGCAGGTGGTCACCTTCCATCGACGACGCGATCCCCACCGTCATGCACTGGAACCGGGCGCGGTCGAGCGCAACGGGATCGACGCTGCGCGTAGCGACGAGGTAATTCTCTATCGCTGCCGCGTGACGCGCCTTCTCGTCGGACCAGGCGGACGTCCACGACGTCCACGCGCCAGGAATGGCAGGCGACTCCACCGAGCGATAGTTGTTGTGCGTCAGAAGCGTCGTGATCAGTGCCGCCTTGGCGGTTTCGGTCAGCGTGGAACGTTGTGCGCTCCAGAACGATTCGGGTTCGACGTAGTCCGACGACGTCCAGGTCGACGAGTTGCCGAAGCACTCACCGAGTTTCGCCTCCATGACAGGCTCCAGCTCTCGGAGCAACGCCAGTTGAGTCACCCGTCCGCGCACTGCCTACCCCCTGAATCGATGGTGATCGCCCCCGTCGGTGCGTCGGCGTCGTCGGATCCGCACCGTGAAAACGTAGGCGCCGGATCACGGCGCTGGGAACCGGTTTTCGAAGGTTTAGGCAATGTCGCAAGGCCGGATCGCCGGGCCTCGAGAGTCCTCACAAGTTTCTTCGCCGAACCTATGGATAACGCGTTGATAACAACCTATGATCTAGTCCGCTAGAGGGCTCGAAACAATCTCCAAGTACGAAAACGTTGGAATTTCGTCGAAGTTTGCCTACGACAACTAGGTAAGTACGCCATACTACGCACCAGTAACTTTGTTTCCGCCAGAGCTGAAGTTCCCACACGAAGGGCTGATCTGTGACCGTTCACAACACGACGAGCCTCGGAATCATGGTCGCGGGCGAGCCCGCTTCCGCTCCACTTCGCGACTTCCGTGCCGTGGCCCGGCTGCTCGTCGGCCACTTCGCCGCCAACACGCCGTGCGGTTCGCTACCTGGCGAGCAACTGCACGGCGACGTCACCGAGTTCACGGTCAAGTGCATCAGCATCGCGGTCCAGATGCTCGACGAGCGTCGCGCTCCGAACGACGCGGACCTCGCCGAACTTCGTGCGAAGGCGAGCCAGTGGGCGCGTGAAGGTGTGCCACTCGAATCTGTGCTGACCGTCTATCACGAGGGAATTCAGATCGGCTGGAACCTCGTGTCCAAGCGAGCGGGCGACGGCGATGCACGCAGCCTCATCGAAGCAGCGCGAGTGTTCGTACTTCTGTCGGAGAAGGTGTCGATCGCCGCATCGAAGAGTTACGTCGAAGAACTTCAAGCCGTCGCCAGCGAGCACCACACTGCGGCACACACTCTCGTGTCGTCGCTGCTCAGCGGACACAACGCGGTGTCGTTCGCGCGTCAGAGCGGAATCGAGCTGGCCGACAGTTACCTGGTGCTCGCGTTGTCCGTTCCTCCTCATCCCGACGAGAACGACCCGGCCATCCAGCGGACCGTCGCCGCGCGTCGGAAACTACGTCGCGTTCAAGCCGAACTCGCGACCATCTGCGGTCGCACGCCGCTGTCGATGCTCAGCCCCGAGGGCGGCACCGTTCTCATTCCCGGTGTGCACGACGAGGAATGGGTCGAGGCGCTCGTCCACCGGATCAGCACCGCCGCCGAGGTTCAGGTGACCGCCACCGCCGAGCAGTCGGCCATCGCCGACATTCCCACGGCCGCCGACCAGGTTCACGAGTTGCTCGTGCTCGCACATCAACTTCACCGTCCCGCCGGGCTGTACCGCATGGACGATCTGGTTCTCGAATATCAGCTGACACGTCCGGGACCGGGTCGACGTCACCTCCGGCAGATCCTCGAACCGCTCGACGCGTCCCCCGAACTTCTCGAGACGCTGGAGATCCACATCTCACACGACCTCAACCGTCAGCGCTCGGCCCGACAGCTGCACCTGCACACCAACACCGTCGACTACCGGTTGAAGAGGATCGCGCAGCTCACCGGGTTCGATCCGACCCGACCGTCGGGCATCAGGCATCTACAGGCGGCGTTGGTCGCGCGCCGGCTCGAAGCTTCGCAGGGGGCTGCGTAACCATCGCGGGAATTATTCGAGAAGGCATGCAGTTGCACCCGTCTACAGTGTTCGATCCATGCCCCGGGTACCAACACTCTGCCGCTGCGAGCGGCCACCTGCCGAGAGGCGCACTGGCGGGCACTGTCACCTCGGGAGCCGTCCACACATCGTGTGGGCGGCTTCCTTCTTTCTCGAAGTCATCGGGTACCCTGACCGTGCGCCTTCGTAGCTCAGGGGATAGAGCAACCCTCTCCTAAAGGGTAGGTCGCAGGTTCGAATCCTGCCGAGGGCACCACGTACAACCGAGACGTTCCAAGTCACTGGCTACTATGCGGCATATGAAACCATGCGTTCTGTCAGTTTTGGCGGTCTGCGCCGTCGGCGCGGTCGTCGCAGGATGCAGTGCGCCCGACCGATCAACTGACGCCGCACCGTCGGCGAGCGCGCGCGTCGAGGCCACCGAGACGACAGTCGCTTCTCCCAGCACTCCGCCCGAACGAACTCCGTCCGACCCGGCGGACTTCGGTCGACTGTTCGACAGATACGTCGCGTCGGGTGTTCCCGTGGTCGACTGGGCCAGATCGGTCTGCCAAGCATTCGATCGGGGCGAATCGACGTCATCGGTCGAGACTTCGCTGGCAGGCTACCTCGAGAACTACCCGCCGCCAGGAGATTCGGCGTCGTGGGTTCCCGCGGATTCTCAGTTCCTCGTTGACAATTCGGTCACGCTCTACTGCCCCGAGCACCTTACCCTGATCGACAACTAGCACGTCGCGATCCCTTGCACGGCTCACGGCGGTCCGCTAGTCTCGAACATGTGTTCGAAAGAGATTGGGGGATCTCGTGGAAACAATCGACGACGCGCAGGACGCACTGGGGGCGGCAGAAGTGCTCGCGTTCGTGTCGAGGCTGCAACAGCGGCTCGACCTGCCCGACGCAGCGGCCGGCGTCGATTTGATCTCCGCCCTCGAAACCGTGAAATCTGCAGCGTCGGCCGTGCAGGCTACGGCGACGGTGTCGGTTGCAACTACCATCGAGACGAAGCGCAAAGAATCCGGAAAGCCGAAATCGCAGTGGCGCAAAGGAATTGCGTCGCAGATCGGATTGGCTCGCCGCGAATCACCCAGCAAGGGCGGCAGATTCCTCGGGCTCGCACGCGCGCTGGTCGATGAAATGCCCCATGCTTACCGACGTCTGCTCGCAGGCGAACTCAACGAATGGCGCGTCACCATGATTGCCCGCGAGACCGCGTGCCTGGCCGCCGACGACCGACGGGAGATCGACAAGCGGCTCTGCGAGAACCCCGACACGCTGAAGGGGCTCGGCGACAAGGCAATCGAGGGGAAGGCGCGGGCACTGGCTGCCGAGCTCGATCCGGCGTCCGTCGTGAAGAAGCGTGCGAAGGCATATTCGCAGCGTCGCACCGCTACTCGACCGCAGCCGGACTTCATGGCCCAGTTCACCACGCTGACATCCATGGATCGTGCTGTCTCCATGTGGGCCACCTTGAAACGTGACGCCGACTCGATGGTGGGCGTCGGCAAAGAGCCCAGGACGCGAGACCAGATCATGGCCGACCTTGCGTACGAGCGCATTACAGGCGCCGCGTCGGCGACCAGCAGTGCGCCGGTGTCGGTGAACCTGGTCATCTCCGACGACTCACTACTGTCGGACGGGGCCAAGCCCGCGCACCTCATCGGCTACGGAGACATCCCTGCGACCATCGCGCGGCATCTCGTGAAGGAAGCATGCGAGTCCGACACCGACGTCGAATTGCGGAGGCTTTACGCCACGCCGGCGACCGGCGCCCTCACCGCGATGGAGTCGAAATCGCGACACTTCCCGACAGCGTTGGCGAGGCTGATCGACATCCGTGACCGAACCTGCCGAACACCGTGGTGCGACGCGCCGATTCGTCACCGCGACCACATACGCCCCCATGCACGGGGAGGAAAGACGAGCGCGGACAACGGGGCGGGTCTGTGCGCGGCGTGCAACCACGCGAAGGAAGCCGAAGGCTGGGTGTCGACACCACGACCGCGTAGATACGGCGTGGTGCACGGGTACGACTTCGAGACTCCGACCGGGCATCGGTACACCTCGGAGGCACCGCCGATGCCCGTCGGCAGGGTGTATGTGTCGCTCGTCGAGCAGGATCTCGACGACGGTCTGTCGGCTGCG
Organism: Rhodococcus sp. BP-261; assembly: GCF_019835205.1. Taxonomy (NCBI): domain Bacteria; kingdom Bacillati; phylum Actinomycetota; class Actinomycetes; order Mycobacteriales; family Nocardiaceae; genus Rhodococcus; species Rhodococcus sp. BP-261. The sequence goes on from NZ_JABUCO010000014.1 coordinate 62,287, forward strand.
TGAGTGCCTGATGCATCACTCGGGAAATGATTTCGAGGCCTCACCCGTTACACTCGACGATGGCGCGCGTAGCTGCTCGTCAGACGTCGTGGATTGCTTCGACTTTCCGCCCGGCTCCGGCCGCGTTGTCCATGTGCACCCTGCACAGGCTTTTCTTACGGCGATCGATACTGCCCACCGGCAGTCTCGCCACCTTGCATTCGCGGGCGAATTCGCCCATGGGTGCACTAGTTTGCCCGAAAGGCACACCACTTTCTATGACTACGTTCGCTTCGTTCGGTGTCCCGACTGCACTCGCCGAAGTTCTCTCCGCCCAGGGCAAGACCGAGCCCTTCCCGATCCAGGCAGACACGCTCCCCGACACACTCGCGGGACGCGACGTGCTCGGCCGCGGCAAGACCGGCAGCGGCAAGACCCTGGCGTTCTCCATCCCGATGGTCGCCCGCCTCGCCGAAGGATCGACAGGACGCCGCAGGCCGGGCCGCCCACGTGGCCTCATTCTGTCCCCGACGCGTGAGCTGGCCACCCAGATCGCCGCAACGATCGAGCCGTTGGCCGCTGCCTACTCGATGAAGGTCACCACCATCTTCGGTGGCGTCTCGCAGAACCGTCAGGTGGCGGCGTTGTCCGCAGGCGTCGACATCGTCGTCGCGTGCCCCGGACGTCTCGAAGACCTCATGAAGCAGCACTACGTGAGCCTCGAGAACGTGCAGATCACCGTCCTCGACGAGGCCGATCACATGGCCGACCTCGGATTCCTCCCCGGCGTGACCCGCATCCTGTCCGCCACGCCCGCGAAGGGACAGCGCCTGCTGTTCTCGGCGACGCTGGACAACGGCGTCGACAAGCTCGTGAAGCGATTCCTCACCGACCAGGTGACGCACTCGGTCGACGAAGCCACCTCCCCCGTTGCCGCCATGACGCACAACGTGTTCGAGGTCGACGGCGTCGAGACCAAGAAGAAGCTGGTGCACACGTTGGCGTCGGGCACCGGCCGCCGGATCCTGTTCATGCGTACCAAGCATCAGGCCCGCAAGCTCGCGAAACAGTTGACGGAGGCCGGAATCCCGTCGGTCGACCTGCACGGCAACCTGTCCCAGGCTGCGCGTGACCGCAACCTGCTCGCGTTCTCGTCCGGTGACGCAAAGGTTCTCGTCGCCACCGACGTCGCCGCCCGCGGTGTGCACGTCGACGACGTCGCACTGGTCGTGCACGTGGATCCGCCGGCCGAACACAAGGCGTACCTGCATCGTTCGGGTCGTACCGCGCGCGCCGGAAGTGCGGGGGACGTCGTCACCGTCGTGCTCCCGGAACAGCGCAAGGACACGGCAGTCCTGTTGCGCAAGGCCGACATCAAGGTCACTCCCATCCGCGTCACCGCGGACTCCCCCGAGGTGGCACGCCTCGTCGGCGAGCAGGCAGCCTACGTCGCCCCGGCGCCCAAGGCCGCGACGCAGCAGCCGCGTCAGGCCAAGCCCCGCAACGGTTCCGGCCGCAGCAGCAATCCGCGTAGCACCGCTGCTCGCGGCGGCGGCAATTCCCGCAGCGCGTCGGGCAACCCGCGTGCAGGTGCAGGTGCGACAGCAGCCGGAGCCGACGGCCGTCAGCACGCAGCAGGCGGCGGACGCCGTCGCCGTCGTCCTGCAGGGCCCGCCGCGAGCCAGCGGACGCGCTGAGTTTCTACAAGCTCCGCGCGAAGCAGAGTGAGGTCGGCTCGTCGACGTACGGGCCGTACGAATCGATTCGCGAATATCCCTCGCGTTCGTAGAACCTCACCGCATCGGGCTGCCCCGACCCCGTTTCGAGTTTGAGTACCTCGATTCCTCGGTCACGGGCCAGACGTTCGAGCTCGCGGAGGATGGCGACGGCTGCGCCTCCTCCGCGCTCGAAGGGGATGACGTACATCCGTTTGATCTCGGCAGAACCGTCGCCGAGCAGTCTCAATGCGCCGCAGCCGATGCCGACGGCGTTCTCGTCGCGGGCGACGACGAAGACCGCGATGTCGTCGGCCGACGGTGCACTGCCCGGCTCGTGGTTGCTGTTTCCGTAGCGAGCATCCAATTCTGCTCGCTGAGCCGCACGCAACTGGGCGCCCACTGGGGTGTCCCAGCTCTCTTCGTTCACGGTGACCAATTCGTGCGCCTCTCTCGTTTTCGCTGATCAAGAGTTTAAGTCGGTTCCTGGCACACTGGACAAGTGAGTAAGAACCCCCGTGTCCACAGGCAGGCCCTGACGCCTGCAGAACTGGCCACGGCTGCGGTCATGAGCAGTTTCTCCGTCGCGCTGTCCGTCGTCGCGATGGTGGTCCCCCTTGCGACGGCGCTGCAGATCGTTGCAGCTGTGCCGATGGCCGTCGTCGCGCAACGTCACCGCACGCGCGCGCTCGTGTCCGCCGCGGTGGCGGGCACACTCGTCGCGTTCGTCGCGGCAGGCACCACGACGGCCATCACTGTTGCGACGTCGGCGTTGCTCGGCGGGCTGGTCGGTCGCGCGAAACGCAAAGGACACGGCCTGCTGTCGGTTCTGGGGACCGCGTCGATCATCGGCCCGTCGCTCGGCCTGGTGACGGTCCTCGCGCTGTGGGTCTTGACGCCGCTTCGAGAGCTGTTCCTCCGGACGATCGAGAACACCATCGAGGGCATCGCCCGACTGCTCGCCCGCGCCGATGCTCTCGTGTCGACCGCCGACGTCGTGCGATCGAGCGCAGGCGCGGTGATCGACAACTGGTGGTGGTGGATTCTCGGCACGATGAGCGTCAGCACCGTCGGTGGCGCATTCTTCACCTGGCTGATCCTCGGCGCCGTTCTGGACCGCCTCGCCACCATTCCCGTCGTCGATCATCTGCCCCCAGGTGGCGACGGTGACATCGGCCCACTTCCGGTTCGGTTGCACGACATACACTTTCGCTACGACGGCGCACACTCGGACGCCCTGCAGGGCATCGACCTGACGATCGGATACGGCGAATTCGTCACGATCGTCGGACACAACGGCTCCGGAAAATCCACCCTTGCACGGATCCTGGCCGGCCGCGTGCCGACGTCGGGCGTCGTCGAACGTCCCGGTATCGCGGGTCTCGGACGCGTCGGCGGCACCGCAGTGGTGTTGCAGCGGCCGGAAAGTCAGATTCTGGGCAGCCGCGTCGCCGACGATGTCGTGTGGGGTCTCGCACCGGATTCCGACACCGACGTCGACGCACTGCTCGCCGAAGTGGGTCTGGCAGGAATGGGTCCACGTGAAACCGCATCTCTCTCCGGCGGTGAGATGCAACGACTCGCCGTGGCCGCAGCCTTGGCGAGACGACCCGCGTTGCTGATCGCCGACGAGGCAACGACGATGGTCGACGCGGACGGCCGGGCCCGATTGGTCGCGCTGCTCGCCGATCTCCCGAAGCGGCACCGCATGTCGGTCGTGCTCGTGACGCATCAGGAATCGGAGACGACAGCTGCCGATCGCGTCATCCATCTCGACGGAGGAAGACAAGTCGAGCACGCCCAGGATTGGATGCGTGCACGCTTCCTGGACGACGACCCCACGCCGTTCCGTGCGGGGGCTCCGCTGATGGAACTACGCGGCGTCGAGCACACGTACAACCGGCGTACGCCGTGGTCGCAGAAGGCTTTGAACGGTCTCGACCTCACCGTTCGTCACGGCGACGGCATTTTGATTCTGGGCGGAAACGGGTCCGGGAAATCGACGCTCGCATGGGTTCTCGCGGGCCTGACGACGCCGTCGCACGGCACGGCCGAGTTCGACGGCTCCCCGATCTCCCGGGACGTCGGAACCGTCGGCCTGGCTTTCCAGCATGCTCGTCTGCAACTGCAACGCCGGACCGTCTCGGAGGACATCGAAGCGGCGGGCGGTCCCGAAGTCGGCTCGGCGCACGTGGCGTATGCGATGGACGCCGTCGGACTGGATCGACGTCTGGCGGGGCGCGACATCGACGCACTCAGCGGCGGGCAGATGCGTCGGGTCGTCATCGCCGGATTGATCGTCAACAAACCTCGCGTGCTCGTGCTCGACGAACCCCTCGCCGGTCTCGATCCGCCGGGCCGAACGGAGATCATCGGCGTGCTCGGGAATCTCCGGCGACGCGGCATCGCGATCGTCGTCATTTCCCACGACGTCGACGGTATGGACCGCATCTGCGACCGAACGATCGTGTTGGACAACGGCCGCATCGCACAGGACCTGTCGAGAAGAGGAGTGACGTCGTGACAACCGTTGTGCTGCGGCAGGTTCCGCGGACGTCGCCGATCCACCGGCTGTGGGCAGGTACGAAACTGATCTCGGTTCTGCTGCTGAGCATTCTGCTCGTGGTCGCACCGTCGTGGCCGACCATCGGTGTCATCGTCGCACTTCTGGTCGTCACGGCAATCGTCGCGCGCGTGCCGCCGACGGCGATACCGCGTCCACCCATCTGGATCTGGGGCCTGTTCGTGATCGGCGCGCTGATCAACGCGCCGCTCGGGTTCGACGCGATCCTGCTGTTCCTGCGTGCGACGACGTTCGCATTCGTGCTGTTGGGTGCGTCGATGATGCTCGGCTGGACGACGTCGATGAGCGACATCGCGCCTGCAGTCGCCGTGCTGGGCTATCCGCTGAAGAAGATGCGGTTGCCGGTCGACGAATGGGCAGCCACCGTCGCCCTGTGCCTGCGATCGCTTCCGCTGTTGATCGAGGAGATGCGGGTCATGAACGCGGCACGTCGACTGCGTCCGAAATCGGTACTCAACAGCGCGGCCGACAACTCGATCGTCGACCTCGTCACCGCCACCATGTCGATCGCGATCCGGCGCGCCACCGAGATGGGCGAGGCCATCACCGCTCGCGGTGGCACCGGCCAGATCACCGCGTACCCGAGCAGGCCCGGCATGACGGACGCCATTGCACTCGTCGTGGTCGCGGCGTGCTGTGCGTTGGGCATCGTGCTCACGGTGATGCTCGGCTGATCGGCGCCGCGTCTACTGCCCGCCGACCCGTTCGGTGCGCGAATTGAGTGCCTTGACGAAGACCTCGGGGATGTCGCGTGGATCCTCGGCGATGTAGCTGGTTCCGCCCGTTGCAGCCGAAATCTTCTGCAACGCAACAGGATCCGCGTCCGTCGTGATTCCCACGGTCACGATCACGATCGGACGAACCGGGTCCTGCTCGCGCTGCAGCGTGGCGAGCAGTTCGTCGAGGCTCGGGCTGCCCGCATCCTCGTTCGCGCCGTCGGTGAGGATGATGACGCTGTTGACATAGTTCGGGTCGTAGCCTTCTTTCACCCGGCGGAAGGCGGCGAGAGTCGTGTCGTACAAACCGGTTCCACCGCCGACGAGCGAGGGCAGCGTGCGAATGGCCGACAGAATGGCTTCGCGCTGCGGCACTCCGTCGACCATGTTGCTCACCGGGCCCAGGGGAACCAGCTCACGGAAATCCTGGTTGCCACCGCCGAGGCCGATCGAGAACGCCCACAGACCCATCTCGGTCTGGTCGCTGAACAACGAATTCGCACCGAGGCTGGCATCGACCGTCAACGCGATGCGCGTCGAATCACCGGACTTCGCTGCCATCGAACCCGACACGTCCTCGACGACCAACGTGCGCAGGGGCAAGGCGAGCACGGCCCAGTCGCGGAGCGTCGTCTCGATCGCCAACGGGTTCTTCAGTTCGAGCGATGCCGCCGATCCGACGCCCTTGCCGTCGGGCAACGCCGTGCCGTTCGACTGCCGAAAACCGGCGGCCGTCAACGCATCCGTGGCGGATTTCGTCGACAACACCGACGACAGCGACGCGCCGGCGTCCTTGGCTCTGTCGTAGTCGGGTCCGGCTGCGGCGGTGACGGCGAGCGGAAAGTTCAGGAAGTAGCTGCCCGTCGGCGGCACCGACGCCGTCAGCGGCGCACCGGGATTCGCGTCGTTGTAGGCGACGAGACTCTGTTCCGTCGACACACTCGTACCGCCGTCGGTCGCGACCTGCTTCACCAGATCGGCTACCTCGTGAGGTGTGTCGGCGATGCGCCCGAAGTCCTGAGCCATCGGCACGAGCGCCGCCGACACCGCGTTGGCGTCGGTGATCGCGACTTCGGACTCGGCGAGCGCACCGAGAATCGACGCCAACGACGCACTGCTGGTGAGCGGATCGCCGATGCGCTGACCCTGCTTCTGCAGAACCTGAAGCCACGTCACGGCAGGGGGCAGCGAATCGTCCTGCGAGACAACGACCGGAAGCGTGTTGGCCACCGAGGACTTGGCCAGCTCCGGGAGCGCCCCCGTGGATCGCAACGTCTTGAGCAGCCACAGCGTCGAATCCGGGATCCACAGATCGGGACGGTTCGCGTTCTCGCCCGCCAATTCCGCAGCCGTGTCGCTCGGAGCTTCGGCGCGGACCTCGAAATCCGTGCAGCCACGCGACACCTCGTCGGACTGCGCGAGGACGTCGGTGATCACCGGCGCAATGGTCGGATCGACGGCGAGAGAGACCTGCCGGGTGCCGTCGCACCCGGCGGATCCGGCCCGGACGGCCTGAACTCCGAAGTACCCTCCGACCACCACGACCACGGCGACTACGACGATGGCACCCCACGTCAGGGCAGGATGTGTGCGCGATCCAGTTCCGTGCCGCCCCGACATTCTCCTTCGCCCCCAAACGAGTCTCTGTGCATCCGGCAAACCAACCTAGCTGCTGAATCAGCGGCCGGACCGGCTTTTGAGAGCATTCACAAAGACGTTGGGGATTTCCGCTGGGTTTCTCGCCAAGAAGCTGGTTCCGCCGGTGGCCGCCGAGATCTGTTGCAGCACGCCGGCGTCGGCGTCGTCGGTGATCCCGATCGTGACGACGATGACGGGCTTCGTCGGGTCCTGCTCCGCCCGTAGCGTCGACAACAATTCGTCGAGGGAGATGCTGTCGGGATCTTCGTTCGTGCCGTCGGTCAGGATGATGACGCTGTTGATGTAGTCGGGGTCGTACCCTTCCTTGACCTTCCGGAACGCCGCCAACGTGGTGTCGTAGAGGCCCGTTCCGCCACCGACGAGGCTCGGCAGAGTCCGCGTCTGCTGCAGCAAGACCTCACGCTGCGAGGTTCCGTTCACGTTCTCGTCGAGACGCCGGATCGGCACGAGTTCGCGGTAGTCCTGGTTGCCGCCGCCGAGTCCGATCGAGAACGCCCAGAGTCCGAGAGCTGCGTTGTCCGGGAACAGTCGGTTGCCGGTGTCGCTGGCCTGCACGGTCAGTCCGATCCGGGTGTCGGCGCCCGCGCTGTAGCCCATCGAGCCGGACACGTCTTCCATGACGAGCGTGCGCGACGGCAGCGCCAGGACCTGATACCGCTGCAACGTGTCCTCGGCGGTCTGTTGATCCGCGATGGTCAACGTTGTGACATCACCCAAACCGCGGCCGTCGCTCAGGGCGGTCGCGTCGGGAGCTCGGAAGCCTGCGTCGGACAGCGCCGACAGACCGGCCTCGGAAGCGAGGGCGTCGGCGACGGCGCGGCCGACCTCCTTGGCCTCGTCGTGCCGCTCCCCCGCGGGCTCGGTGACGGCAAGCGGGAAGTTGAGAAAGAAGCTGCCGGTGGGTGGTGTCGTCGCACCGAGTTCGGTGCCGGTGTCCTTCTCGTACGTCAGCAGCGACTGTTCGGACACGACGGCGACGCCGCCGTCGGAGGACATCTCGTCGAGACGCACGACGGGGTCCGCCTCCCCACGCGTCGCGGCCTGCGCCTGCGCGATGGGAACGAGGGCAGCGGACACCGAGTCGACGGCCTCGGCGTCGGACCCGGCTTCGGCGAGCGCGCCGAGGATGGCCGCGTCGGACACGGTGTTGCTGAGCGGATTACCGATTCGTAGGCCACGCAACTGCAGTGCCGTGAGCCAGGTGTCGAAAAACGGAACCTCGTCCTTGCGGGCAGCGATGACCGCCGGACTACTGGCCACCGACTGGCTGGCCAGGTCGACGAGGGCGCCCGTCGCACGTACGGTCTTGCCGACCCACAGCGACGAGTCGGGAATCCACAGAGCAGGCGCGTCGGCACCCTTCGACACCGCGGCCGACGCGTCGGCCGAATCCTGGGCGGTGACGTCGACGCTGCCGCACCCGAGTTCGTCGGCCGACTTGCCTGCCAGAACGCCGGCCACCACGTCCGCGATCGCAGGATCGGCTGCCAGGGTGTACGTGGCCGGATCGGAACAATCGGAACCGAAGGCCTTTTGTGCTGCGAACACACCGCCGCCGACCACGAGCAGCGCCACGACGGCGATGACGCCGTACTTCACCAATCCCGTCGAGCCGGACGCGGCGGACGGCGCGCTGTGTTTGCCTGGCATTGCAGAACCTCTCCGTAGTGAGCAGAAGCCGAACTGCGATGACTCCCGCTGTGCGGTTGGCGGCGATAGTAACGGGTTCTACGAGTACAGAGTCTCGAACTTCTTCAGCGAGCTCTCGATGTCGCCCTTCAAGGCTCGTGCGACGCCCGAGCCGATGGGCCCGAACAACGGCGCTCCGCCGAGATCGATGTCGAGCGCGAGGTCCGATCCGCCGGCCTTGGCTTCGGACACCGACAGCACGAGCGAGATCTTGACGCCGCCCTTTCCGTTTCCTTTCAGCTTCAACTTCTTCGGTGGGTCGTAGCTCTCGATGGTCCAGCGGACCCGGTTGCGCATGCCCTTCACGGTGGCCACGCTCTCCAGCGTGGTGCCTGCAGCGAGCTGGTCGGGGAGCTCGCCTCGCCATGCTTCGTGGATGGACAACCACTTCTCGTAGTCCGCGAGATCCGACGCGTGAGACCACGTCGTGTCGGGGTCGAGGGGAACGTTGACGGAAACCTTCAGCTTGGCCACGCAGGGATAGTAACCACACATGCCACGACGCCCGTGTGAGGCATGACTCACACGGGCGTCGTGGTTTTGTGACAGTTCCTAGTGGACCGACGCCTTTTCGGCACCGATGCCGGTCAGCGACCGCACCTCCATCTCGGCCTGCTTGGTCTTGTCCTCGTTGTCCTTCGACAACAGGGTGCCGACGATGCCGAGCACGAAGGCCAGCGGGATGGACACGATGCCCGGGTTGGACAGCGGGAACCAGGCAAAGTCCGAACCGGGAATCATCGACGTCTTCGACCCGGACACGGCGGGCGAGAAGACGATGAGCACGAGCGTCGAGATCAGGCCACCGTACATACTGCACAGCGCGCCGGTGGTGTTGAAGCGACGCCAGAACAGCGAGTACACGATGGTCGGCAGATTCGCGGCTGCGGCGACGGCGAACGCCAGTGCGACGAGGAACGCGATGTTCTGTCCGTTCGCGAGGATGCCGAGGCCGATCGCGAGCAAACCGATCACGACGGCGGTGATCCGCGAGACCTTGACCTGCTTCCGCTCGTCGACGTCGCCCTTCTTGATGACGGACGCGTAGATGTCGTGTGCGAACGACGCCGATGCGGTAATCGTCAGACCCGCGACGACGGCGAGGATCGTCGCGAAGGCGACGGCAGAGATGACGCCGAGCAGGACGACACCGCCGAGTTCGAACGCGAGAAGCGGTGCGGCCGAGTTCTGTCCGCCTGCCGACGCGAGAATGCGATCCGGTCCGACGATGGCCGCGGCGCCGTAGCCGAGAACCAGGGTGAACAGGTAGAACGCACCGATCAGAGCGATGGCCCAGACGACACTGCGACGGGCTTCCTTCGCGGTGGGCACGGTGTAGAAGCGCATGAGAACGTGTGGGAGACCGGCAGTTCCGAGCACGAGTGCGATGCCGAGCGACAGGAAGTTCAGCTTGGACATGTTGCTGCCGCCGTACTGGGCACCGGGCTCGAGCACGTTGGTCGCAGCGACGGTCTCGCTGGCCGAGCCGGAGATGGTCGCCTGTGCGCTACCGAGCAGGTCGGACAGGTTGAATCCGAACTTCGCGAGCACGAGCACCGTCATGAACAGCGCGCCTGCGATGAGCAGAACAGCCTTGATGATCTGCACCCACGTCGTACCCTTCATGCCGCCGACGAGGACGTAGACGATCATCAACACACCGACGACGGCGATGACGATGGATTGCCCGGTGCGATCGGAGATGTCGAGCAGCAGTGCGACGAGTCCACCCGCGCCTGCCATCTGCGCGAGCAGGTAGAACAACGACACCGTCAGCGTCGACAACGCGGCCGCGGTACGGACCGGACGCTGCTTCAGACGGAAGCTCAGCACGTCGGCCATCGTGAATTTGCCTGTGTTGCGGAGCAATTCGGCGACGAGAAGCAATGCGACGAGCCACGCGACGAGGAACCCGATGGAGTACAGAAAGCCGTCGTACCCGTATACCGCGATGGCACCTGCGATGCCGAGGAAGCTGGCCGCGGACAGATAGTCACCGGCGATCGCGACGCCGTTCTGCGGCCCGGAGAATCCGCCGCCCGCGGTGAAGAACTCCGACGCCGTCGCATTCTTCTTGCTCGCGCGAATGACGACGAACATGGTGACGGCGACGAACGCACCGAAGATCGCGATGTTGACGATCGGTTCGCCGACGGTGGTGTCGGCGGCCTGAGCTAGAACGTTCACGACCGAGCCTCCATTTCGTTGCGAAGCGCTTCGGCGCGGGGATCGAGCTCACGGTTCGCGAACCGGACGTAGATGCCCGTGATGGCGAAGGTCGTCACGAACTGACCGAGACCCAGCAGCAGGCCGACGTTGATGTTGCCCCACACCGGGGTGGACATGAAGTCGTGCGCGTAGTTGCTGAGCAGCACGTAGACGATGTACCAGATCAGAAAGAACGCGGTCATCGGAAAGACGAAGCTGCGCAGGCGTCGTCGCAGCTCCTGAAACTCCGGGCTTGCTTGCATCTCCACGAACGCTTGCGCATCCGGGGGTGTTGTATCCGGCTTGGTCACCGTCGTTGCTCCCTCTTTCGGCCGTCACGGTCTGTGACTCGGAACTGAAGGAGACGGTAATGAGAGCCACATCACAAAGGAACGATGCGGCAGCGATCGGACGGTGAACCGACCGTCGATGCGACGAACGGTCGCCGAACGACGACGAACGGACTTACAGCTCGCGCTCGCGGTCGCGGCCCATGTCGAGTCGTTCCGGCGCGTGCAGCCGGGTGAAGATACGTCCGACGTCGACAGGCACCGATCGTGCCGTGGCCTTGCTGACCAGGATCATGAGCGCGAACGCGAGCGGAACACTGACCGCCGCCGGGTAGCCGAGAATCGCTGCGGGCCAGCCGGACCACACGGCGTCGGACACTCCGAACACCGACAGCGTCGCCGCGGTGAGGGACACGACGCCGCCGCCGATCAGCCCCGCCGCGGCGCCCGCCGCCGTCAAACCGCGCCACCAGATTCCGAGCACGAGCAGCGGGCACAGCGTCGACGCGGCCACGGCGAACACCAACCCGACCGTGCGCGAGAGATCCAGCGACACCACACCCAGAGACAGCGCAAGCGGGACGATGCCGGCGAGGACGGCCGCGATACGGAAGTCGCGGACCCGACCGCGCAGCACATCGGTGCTGAGCACGCCCGCGATACTGACGAGCAGGCCGGACGACGTCGACAGGAAGGCCGCGATCGCACCCGCGGCGACGACGGCAGCGAGCAGTTGGCCACCGACACCCGACAGGACCGACCCCGGCAGCAGCAACACCGCGGCGTCGGACGTGCCGGTGATCGACAGTTGCGGCACGTAGAGGCGAGCGAACACCCCGAGCAGCGTCGGGAACAGATAGAACACGCCGAGCAGACCCAGCACCGTCAACGACGTGATGCGTGCGGCACGTCCGTCGGGGTTCGTGTAGAACCGCACCAGCACGTGGGGCAGGCCGAGAGTGCCGAGGAACGTCGCGAGAATGAGCGAGTAGACCTGGTACAGCGGGTGCGTCCCGCCCAGTCCCCACCCCGGTTGCGCCCACTGTCGATCCGTCGTCGGCGCCCCCGCGACGACGGGGACCGGCGAGTCCGCGTCGAGAACGAGGGTCGTGCCGTCGCCGAGTTCGTGCGTTCCGGGGTCGAGAACAAGACGTCCGTCCACGGCCTCCTGGTCGACGGTTCCCCGCGCGGTCACCTCGATCGGCGAATCCACCTGTACCAGAACGTCGGTGGAGATCTCGACGGTCGTCTCACGATCGACGGTCGGTGGCGCCGGACTGCCGACGACGCGGTCGTCCGCGAGAAAATGCATGGCCAGCACGACGGCGGGAACGGCGACGGCCGTGAGCTTCAGCCAGTACTGGAACGCCTGCACGAACGTGATCGACCGCATCCCGCCCCCGACGACGTTCGCGATGACGATGAGACCGACGACGGCCGCGCCGACCCAACTCGGCACGCCGAGAAGGATGTTCAGCGTCAGGCCCGCACCCTGGAACTGCGGCACCAGATACAGCGCGCAGATGATGACGACGACGAACATCGCCAGTGTGCGCAATCGCCGTGAGCCGAGGCGGAACTCGGCGAAGTCCGGGACCGTGTACGCCCCGCTACGTCTCAAGGGCGCGGCGACGAACAGCAGCAATCCGAGGTAGCCCGCGGTGAATCCGATCGGATACCACAGCGCGTCCGCACCGTATTTCGCGATGAGACCGGCGACGCCGAGAAACGACGCAGCCGAGAGGTATTCACCGGAGATCGCCGCCGCGTTCCACCTCGGCCCGACACTGCGCGACGCCACCAGGAAGTCCGACGTCGTGCGTGCCAGTCTCACGCCGTAGACACCGATCGCGACCGTGGCGACGGCTGCGAGCAGCAGCGCGGCAACCGTCACCCAAGGCACGGTCTCCATCTACGCGGTGTCCATCTAGTCGTCCACGAGGTCGACGAACTCGTGTTCGTTGCGGTCGGCCTGACGCACGTACACCCACCCGACGACCAGCAGCAGCGGATAGACCGCGACACCCAACACAAGCCACGGCAGCCGAATTCCGAACAGCGTCGCGTCGGCGAACGCGGGCACGACGAGGGACACGAGCGGGATGGCGAACAGCACGGCCAACGTCAGCAGCGCCAACCGGACGGACAGCAGCAGTTGTGCACGTACGAGACCACGGACCATCGCGTCGCCGACCTCGGTCTGCTCCTGGACCTCGACGCGGGTGCGCACCATGCGTGCTCCGCGCCTGCCCGCGAGAACGACGCGTTCCCTCGGCCGGCGTCGTGGCCCGGTCACCGGCTCGACCAGGACTGCAGCGGACCGCGGACCAGTCGGTCCTTGAGTTCTCTGGTGTGACGGCGGCTCACCGGCAGTTCGGTGGCGGGCAGTGCGCCGTCGGCGCGCAGGCACACGACCAAACCCGAACCGACACTGCGGATTCCGGTCACGAGCGCGAGCGACACCAGGAAAGATCGGTGCACCCGAAGGAAACCACTGCTCCCCCAACGGCTTTCGAGTGTCGAGATCGGGATACGCACCAGATGCGAGCCGGACGTGGTGTGCAGCCTGGCGTAGTCGCCCTCCGCTTCGACCCATCCGACGCTCGAGCGCTGGACGAGCGTCGTCGTCCCGGCGAGTTCGACGGGAATGATCTCGTCCGAGGCGACGGCGTCCTGCGGTTCGCTCTGTCTACCCGCCGACACGATCCGGCGAAGCGATTCCGCGAGCCGCTCCTCGCGCAGCGGTTTGAGCAGATAGTCGACCGCTCCGAGGTCGAATGCCGCGAGTGCACGGTCGTCGTGCGCGGTCACGAACACCACGGCAGGTGGGCGCGCGAAATTCGACAGGATTCCTGCGAGTTCCATGCCGTCGAGTCCGGGCATGTTGATGTCGAGGAACACGGCGTCGACAGCAGGGACACCCGGTCCGGCGGGATGTTGCAGCCTACGCAAGGCAGTGGTGGCGTCCGAGGCCGTACTGACCTCGGCCACCGAGTCCTGTCTGCTCAGCAGAAAGGCAAGCTCGTCGAGCGCGGGTTTCTCGTCGTCGACCGCGAGCACGACGAGCCCTGTCGACGACGCAGTATCCACGGACGTCATCGTGCCAGACGCGCCGGTCATGCCCGAATACCTGCTCGAAATTTCGGTACCCGCATGCTGACCTTCGTTCCGGCGCCCGGCGCGGTGTCGACGACGAGTCCGTAGTCGTTGCCGAACGCTGCACGCAATCGGTCGTCGACGTTGGACAGCCCCACGTGCGCGCCTTCCTCCACGTTCAACGAGCCCGAGCGCAACATGTCCGGATCCATGCCGACGCCGTCGTCCTCGACGCTGATCAGACAGTCGGTCCCCTCGTCGGCGGCGACGATGGTGATGGTGCCGCCGCCCGAACGTCCGGCCAGCCCGTGTCGAACCGCGTTCTCGACGAGCGGTTGCAGCGCGAGGAACGGCAGCACCACGCTCAACACCTCGGGCGCGACCCGCAGCGTCACCTGCAGAGTGTCGCCGAAGCGGGCGCGTTCGAGAGTCAGGTAGCGGTCGATGTTGCGCAGCTCGTCGGCCAGCACCGTGAATTCGCCTGCCGTCCGGAACGAGTAGCGCGTGAAGTCGGCGAACTCGAGCACCAGCTCGCGAGCCCGGTCCGGGTCGGTCCGCACGAACGACGCGATCGTGCCGAGTGCGTTGTAGATGAAGTGCGGACTGATCTGCGCTCGCAGTGCGCGTACCTCGGCGCGATCCAATCGAGCGCGTGACGCGTCGAGCTCGGCGAGTTCTATCTGCCCGCACGCGTACCGGGCGACCTCCGAAATCGCGCCGAGCATGCCCGGCCCCGGCACCGACGTCGTCACGGCTCCGAGAACGCCGACGACGCCGACGTCCTCGATCAGCAGCGGTTGCGCGATGACAGCACGTACCGCGTGATCCGGCCCCAGCGGATACGACAGCAGGACGCGTCGCTCACCCTCGATCGCACGTGACGACGCCTCCAGAAACGGCCCCGCCAGTTCGTCGTAGGGGCCGTTCCACGTCAGCAGGCTCGCATCCGCGTCGGCGACACCGAGCGCATCGCCGCCGGTCAGGGCCCGCAGATGCGGTGCCGCCTCGGCGGCGGACTCCGCGTCCAACCCTTGCCGCAGCGGGCGCGCAGCCAGCGATGCGGTGTGGAGCGTCGAATGCACGGCTCGTTCCTCGGGCGTCGTCAGCGCGCGACGGCCACGGAAGCTGATCAGCGCGATCGCCGCCACCGCACACGCGGCGATGACGGCGAGCCAGAGAGGCGCAGAGTTCACTCGGGCTGCCGCTCCGCGTCGAGCTGCGTCGGTCGATCCAGCACGGCCCTCACCCTCCTGCGCAGGTGTTCGGCGCGGGCGCACCCGCGAAACGGTCGGACAGCCATGACACTCCGTACGGAATCGCAGCCTGGTCGGAATGACCTTGTCCCGGGTCCCGCCGAAGTTCGACGACGTCTCCCAACGAGCATGCCTCGGCGACGGCGTCCTGTGTCCACTTCGGGTCGATCAACTGATCCTGGTCGCCCACGAACGCCGCCAACGGAACCGACGACCGCGCACGCGGAAGCGCGACGGACGTCAGCCACTCCTCCATGCGCAGTCGCGACGCCTCGGTGGCAGGCGCGGAATCGCCGGGCGTCAGACGCGTTGCGGCTTCGGCCTTCTGCACTCCGAGCAGATCCGTGCACGCGGTGAGTGCACGGCGTTCGCTGCTCAGGACGCCGCGGATGTACTCAGACGAGTCGACGTCGGGCTGCCGAAACTGCACACCGTCGACCAGAAACGGCGTCAGCAACGCCTGCGGAAGGGTCGGTGTCGCACCGCTTCGATACAGCGGGCTCAGATCCAACACGGGCGACAGACCGACCGCGCCGACGAGATCGAGACCGTCACCGTAATCCGCGCGCTCCGCCGCAGCCCAGACCGCCTGTCCGCCTTGTGAATTGCCGATGGCGCCCCATCGCGTTCCAGTTCCCGGCACGAGCGCACGTGCCGCGCGCACGATGTCGATCACGTTGTACGCGGCGGCGTCGGGATCGAGATACGGGTGTGGTCCGTCGGTGCCGATACCCTCGTAGTCGGTGACGGCGACGACCATGCCGCGTTCGAGGAACGGTGCGACAGTTCCGATGGTGCCCAACAGGTTCGGATACAGGGACGGTGCACATTCGTCGGTGACGCCCGTGGTTCCGTGCGCGACGGACACGACGGGCCATCCACCCGCGGGCGGCGCTCCGCTCGGTGTGAACACGACGCCCGACACCTCGGTACCTGTAGTGCCGTCCCCGGACGTGGACCGGTAGACGACGCGGGTCGCCGTCGCACCGAGCACACGGACCGCGAAGTCCGCATGACCCATGGCGAACGACGAGACCACTGCGCCCCGCTCGTCGCCGACCGGGGCTGCAGGCACGACTGCCGAATGCGGCTGCGTTTCTGCCTGTGGCTTCGTCTCTGCCTGTGGCTGAGCGCAACCCGCCAGCACGCAGACCGCGACGGCCAACGCCGCTGCCAGCCGCGTCACCGAATACGCCGTTCGATTCGCGCCTCGGCGGCAGCCTCCTCGACGTCGAGACCGTCCAGAACCTCCCGCAGCACCTCGTCGTCGAGATCGCCGGAGTCACGCGCTTTCACGAGCGCAGTTCGCTGCGCCGCCAACACGTTTCGT
This sequence comes from Rhodococcus sp. BP-261, assembly GCF_019835205.1. Lineage (NCBI taxonomy): Bacteria > Bacillati > Actinomycetota > Actinomycetes > Mycobacteriales > Nocardiaceae > Rhodococcus > Rhodococcus sp. BP-261. The sequence goes on from NZ_JABUCO010000014.1 coordinate 78,806, forward strand.
CGCAACCGGTCGAACGTCGCACTCGCCGACTTCTTGCGTTCCTCGTGGTCCTCGGCCGCGTCGGCTTCGAGACGGGCGCGGACCGAGCGTCGCACTCGGTCGAGCACCGCGTCGACCGATTCCTTGTCGGACCCCGAGATGCCGTCGGAGGCCACCTCGGACAGGTACGTCTCGGCGGCTGCCCGAGAGATCGCGCGGGCCAACGCATGCTGCTCTTCCGTCTGCTGCTGCTCGAGCGGATCCGCGACGTCGAGGCGCCGGATCAGCATCGGCAGCGTCAGACCCTGGATCAACAGTGTTCCGACGGCAACGACGAACGCGACCGCCTGGATGACGCCGCGGCCCGGGAAGGGATCGCCCGTCACCGTCACGAGTGGTACACCCGATGCCGCGGCGAGCGTGACGACACCGCGCATCCCGGCCCAGGACAGCACGAGGTTCTGCCGCCACGTGAGACCCACCGCATCGGTGCCGGAGGATCCGTTCCGTCGCAGCAGTTTTCGGCTTGCGGCCCGTCGACCGGTGTTGACGAAGATCCACGCCGGCCGCACCGCGATGACGACCGCGAGAATCAGCAGCGAGTAGGCGAAGATGTGCAGCACGGGCAGGCCGTTCCGCTCGACCTCTGCGATGACCGACTTCAGCTGAAGGCCCATGTACGCGAACACGAATGCCTCGAGCAGCAGGTCGAGGGTCGGCCACACCTGCCGCTCCTGGATTCGCGTCGTCACCGGGACGTCGGCGGTGACGCGTCCGAGCACGAATCCCGCCGTCACCACGGCCAGCACACCCGACGCGTGTATCTCCTCGGCGGCGAGGTACGCCGCGAACGGAAGAACGAGGCCGAGAACTGTTTCCAAGGCCGAGTCCTGGATACGGGATCGGACGAAACGCACGATTCTCGCCAGTATCAGCCCGATCAGAACTCCGCCAACGATCTCGTACGCGAAGAACAGAACGGGCGAGTCGATGGCGATCTTCTTACCGGTGACCGACGCGACCGTGAGAGTGAACAGGGTCAGTGCGGCGGCGTCGTTGACGAGACTCTCACCCGTCAGGATCGCCATCATGCGCGACGGCAGGCCGAGCTTTCGGCCGACGGCGACGGCCGCGACCGCGTCGGGAGGTGCGACGACGGCGCCCAGCACGAGGGCTGCACCGAGGGTCAGTTCCGGGACGAGCCAGTTCGCGAAGTAGCCGACGGCGAAGGTCGTCACGACGACCATGATGATGCCGAGCCGCAGGATATGGCCGAGGTTCTTACGGAAACTGACGAACGAGAAGTCGAGCGCAGCCGAGTACAGCAGCGGGGGCAGAACCGCACCGAGGATGAGATCCGGCGCGAGGGTGATGTGCGGGACGCCGGGGACGAACGACGCGATGGACCCGACAGTCACCAGGACGAGCGGAACCTGCAGATCGAGACGCTTCGCGAAACCGGCAACCGCGACGGCGGCAATCACCACGAGGAGAAGAATCGGTCCGTCCACACGAACATAGTGCGCCAACGCACCCGTGCGTGGATAGTTGGCCCAGGCAGGGGCCGACTATTCACGCACGGGCGCTACGCGCCTAGTTTTCCGGAATCGCCTTCTTCGCGGCTTCCTGAACCTTGTCGACCTTGTCGGAATACTTGCCGCCGGTCTTGTTGTCGATGAAGTCACCGGCCTTGTCGACGGCGCTCTCGATCTTGTCCGAGTTCTCGGCAGCGGCCTTCTTGCCCTTGTCGACGAGACCCTTCAGATTGTCTGCGAAACCCATGATCGCTCCATCTCGTGTGGTTGTGTCCGACCCCGAAAAGCTTACTCAGGCCGGCGCGCCTGCAAACAGGCGTCGTCTTTCTCCGTGCAGTGCCGCACTGATCCACCAGGCCGCTTCGACTGCCACGATGCCGATTGCGCCGATGACGAGTGCCGTCGTCGTCAGGGCGATGTTCGACGGGTCCAGCTTGAAGAACGTGCGGCAGAACGGGATCGTGAACAGCAGCAGGTAGCCGACGACCGACCCGGCGAGCAACAGAATCTTCCACCACACGTACGGCCGCGCGACGACGGCGAGTACCCAGACGGCGATCATGATCAACGTGATCAGTGCCGTCGTACTGGCTTGCGTGACCTGGGTTTCCGACGCCTCGGGCCCCTGGTACGCGAGCAGGTACGACACGAACGTCGCGACACCGACGATCAGTCCCGACGGCACCGCCAGACGCATGACGCGGCCCACGAATCCAGTGCGTGCGCGTTCGTTGTTCGGCGCGAGCGACAGGATGAACGCCGGAATGCCGATGGTGAACCACGCTGCGATCGTGACGTGCCTCGGCAGGAACGGATACGGCAGTGGTTCGAAGTGGAAGATCTGCGACAGCACACCCGAGGTCCCGATGAGAAACGCGAGCAGCACCGAGTACACCGTCTTGGTGAGGAACAGATTCGAGACGCGCTCGATGTTGCCGATGACGCGTCGACCTTCACCGACGACATACGGCAGCGTCGCGAACTTGTTGTCCAGCAACACGATCTGTGCGACCGCGCGCGTTGCCGCGCTTCCCGAACCCATCGCGACGCCGATGTCGGCGTCCTTGAGGGCGAGCACGTCGTTGACGCCGTCGCCGGTCATCGCGACGGTGTGGCCCCGAGACTGCAGCGCGCCGACCATCTGCCGCTTCTGATCGGGACGCACGCGTCCGAAGGTGATGCCGCTTTCGACGGTGTCGGCGAGTTCGTCGTCGTTCTCGGGCAGCGTGCGTGCATCGACGGGGCTGCCCTCCAATCCGAGCGAGCCCGCGACCGCGCCGACCGACACCGCGTTGTCGCCGGAGATGACCTTGACCGAGACGGACTGGCTGGCGAAGTAGTCGAGGGTCTCGCGGGCGTCGGAACGCACCTTCTGCTCGAGGATCACCAGGGCCCGAGGCGTCACGACGCCGGGAGCGTGCGCGTCGTCGACGGGCAGGTCACTGCTGGCCAACAGCAGGACACGCAGTCCGGACGAGCCCGCATCCTCGGCCTGGCGCGCGATGACAGTGTCCGCGTCGAGCAGTACGTCCGGGGCGCCGAGGAGCCAGTTGCCGTGGTCCCCGTAGGACAGCCCGCTCCACTTCTTCGCCGACGAGAAGGGTGCGACGGCAGTCTCGGTCCAGTTCGGATCGTCGGGAAAGGCCTCGGCAATGGCGAGCACGCTGGCGTTCGGCCGCGGATCGTCGTGTGCGAGGGCAGCGAGCACCTGCGTCAGCAGGCCGCCGTCGCCGTCCTCGACGACACGCAGCTCCGACAGGCGCATACCGTTCTCGGTGAGGGTTCCGGTCTTGTCCGCGCAGACGACGTCGACGCGCGCGAGACCCTCGATCGCGGGAAGTTCCTGCACGAGACACTTGCGCTGGCCGAGGCGAACGACACCGACCGCGAACGCGATCGACGTCATCAGCACGAGGCCTTCCGGCACCATCGGCACGAGCGCGGCCACCATGCCGTTGAGCGCGGGCCCGAGCGACTGACCGCTCGAGAACAGCTGGTTGTAGATGATCAGCGCACCCGCCGGAATCATCAGGTACGTGATGAACTTCAGGATCCTGTCGATGCCGCTGCGCAGTTCGGAATGCACGAGCGTGAACTTGCTGGCTTCCTCGGCGAGCCGGGCGGCGTACGCGTCGCGTCCGACTTTGGTCGCCCGATAGGCGCCGCTGCCCGAGACGACGAAACTTCCCGAAAGTACTTGTGCGCCATCGGTTTTGTGGACCGCGTCGGCCTCGCCGGTGAGCAGGGACTCGTCGACCTCGAGGCTGGCCGTCTCGATGATCTCGCCGTCGACAACGATCTGATCGCCCGGTCCGAGTTCGATGACGTCGCCGAGGACGACCTCGTCGGGCGCGACCTCGCGCGCCACGCCGTCGCGTCGCACGACGGGCTTGTTCTGGCCGACGATGGCCAGTTCGTCCAGCGTCTTCTTGGCGCGGATCTCCTGGATGATGCCGATGCCGCTGTTCGCGATGATCAGCAGGCCGAACATGCCGTCGACGATCGACCCGGTCGACAACACGATCAGCAGCAACACACCCAGAATCGCATTGATTCGGGTGAAGACGTTGCCCCGAACGATGTCCTTGACGGACCGACTCGCACGAGCCGGGACGTCGTTCGATTTCCCCTCGGACCGAAGCTGCGCCACCTGCGCTTCGGTCAATCCGCCCTCGCGCTCGTCCGTCTCGATCGACATGGGGGTCAGCCTAATCGGGTCGTTCCTGCAGGCTCCACTCCTGCCTATGCGTTCGCCGTCATCCGAGCCGTGCCCACCAACGGTCGTCGGCGACGCCGTGAGCGACGTCGACCCGCTGACCCGGCATCGGCACTGCCGTCGTGATTCCAGCCTTGTTCGCCGCGGCCTTCAACCGAACGATCGGCTCCGACCACGGATGGAAGGCGAGGTTGAACGTGGCCCAGTGGACCGGGACCAGAACACCACCGTTCAGGTCCCCGTGCGCGCGGACCGCTTCCTCGGGGTTCATGTGGATGTCGGCCCAGCGCGGGTCGTAGGCACCGACCGGCAGCAGCGTCAGATCGAAGGGGCCGTACTGGGCACCGATCTCGGCGAACTTGACCGTGTATCCGGTGTCACCACCGAAGAAGACGCGATGCTCCGGCCCGGCGAACGCCCAGGACGCCCACTGCGTCAGGTCACGCCTGAGACCGCGACCGGAAAAGTGCCTGGCCTCGGTGCACGTGATGGTCAGACCGTCGATCTCGGTCTGCTCGTCCCAGTCGAGTTCGACGATCCTGTCCTCCGGAATCCGCCAGTGCCGCAGGTGCGCACCGATGCCGATCGGCACGACGAACGGCGCGTCCTGCAGGCTCGCAAGCCGTTGAATGGTCGCCTTGTCCAGATGGTCGTAGTGATCGTGCGAGATGACGATGGCGTCGACCTTCGGAAGCGCGCGCAGCGGCAGAGGCGTCGGATGCAGCCGGGCCGGCCCGAGCGTGCGCGACGGCGACACACGGTTGCTCCACACCGGATCGGCGAGGATCCGTCGACCGTCGAGCTCGATCAGCACCGACGAATGCCCGTACCAGGTGACGGCCGTTTCCCCGGCGTCGACCGGCGCGATCGTCGGCGCCAACGGGACCGGTCGCTGCGGCTTGCCGTGAGATCGACGCTTGAGGAACGACACCAGGAGGGACTCGCCGCTGCCGCCGGTAAAACTCGAGCTCGGCTCGCTGTTGTGGAACCGGCGGTCGCGGTAGCGCGCGGAGTTCGCGGCGTACGGCGCGATCTTCGCTGCGGTGGCACCGATCTGCGCGGGCAGACCCCACGCGGCACGCGTCACCCAGGCAGCAGCTGCTACACCCACGGCAAGAGGCACGATCGATTTGCTCGTCACCGAAGCCACGATAGGTGAACTGCTGCGATCGAGGGCGTGGTCACCGCGTCGATCCCGTCGCCTGCGGTCCCTGACGTGGACCGATGTTCCCGTCGTGTTCTCCCTGGGCGTAACGGCCATCTCCCGCAGCTCGGCGCCCCGGTACGGAAGTAGAATTCTCGATGTCGTTTTTGCTCTGAAAGGAGATCGCACCCAGTCATGACCACCGAACAGCGTGAGTTTCAGGCCGAGACGCGTCAGCTCTTGGACCTGATGGTTCACTCCATCTACTCGAACAAGGACAGCTTCCTTCGCGAGATCATCTCGAACGGGTCCGACGCACTCGACAAGCTGCGGCTCGAGTCGTACCGAAACAAGGATCTCGACGTCGACGTCTCCGATCTTCACCTCGAACTGGAGATCGACAAGGAGGCGCGGGTCCTGACGATCCGCGACAACGGCATCGGCATGACCCGCGACGAGGTCATCGACCTCATCGGCACGCTCGCCAAGTCCGGCACCGCCGAGGTTCGCAAGAAGCTGAAGGAAGCCAAGGACGCGGCCGCGTCGGAAGAGTTGATCGGTCAGTTCGGCATCGGCTTCTACTCGACGTTCATGGTGGCCGACAAGGTCACGCTGCTGACGCGCAAGGCCGGGGAGAGCACCGCGACGCGCTGGGAGTCCGACGGCGCAGGCACGTACGAGATCTCCGACGTCGACGACGCCCCGCAGGGCACGTCCGTGACGCTGCATCTCAAGCCGGCCGACGAGGAGGACCACCTCCACGACTACGCGTCGGAATCGAAGATCAAGCAGCTCGTCAAGAAGTACTCCGACTTCATCGCGTGGCCGATTCGCATCGACGTCGAGAAGACCGTCAAGGCAACCGAAGAGGGCGCCGAGGACACCACCACGATCGAGACGCAGACGATCAACTCGCAGAAGGCACTGTGGACTCGCCCCAAGGACGAAGTGTCCGAGGACGAGTACAAGGAGTTCTACAAGCACGTCAGCCACGCATGGGACGAGCCGCTCGAGGTCATCCCGTTCAAGGCCGAGGGAACGTTCGAATACCAAGCGCTGCTGTTCATTCCGTCGCAGGCGCCGTTCGACCTGTTCATGCGCGAGGGCAAGACGGGCGTGCACCTGTACGTCAAGCGCGTCTTCATCATGGACGACTGCGAAGAGCTGATGCCCGAGTACCTGCGGTTCGTCAAGGGTGTCGTCGACGCACAGGATCTCTCGCTGAACGTTTCACGTGAAATCCTGCAGCAGGACAGGCAGATTCGCGCGATCCGACGACGTCTGACGCGCAAGGTCCTGTCGACGATCAAGGAACTCCAGAGCGAGAACGCAGAGAAGTACCAGACGTTCTGGTCGCAGTTCGGTCGGGCGCTGAAGGAAGGCTTGATCTCCGACTCCGACAACCGCGAGACGCTGCTGCAGGTGTCGTCGTTCGAGTCGACTCATTCCGAGTCGGGCCTCACGACGCTCGCCGAGTACGTGGACCGGATGAAGGACGGCCAGGAGCAGATCTACTACATGACGGGCGAATCCCGTCAGCAGATCGAGAGCTCGCCGCACATGGAGGCGTTCAAGGCTCGTGGCCTCGAAGTTCTGCTGCTGACCGATTCGGTCGACGAGGTCTGGGTCGGCAACGTTCCCGACTTCGACGGCAAGGCATTCCAGTCCATCTCCAAGGGCGAGGTCGACCTCGACACCGAGGAGGAGAAGAAGGAAGCCGAAGCCAAGCGCGAGGAGCAGGACAAGGAGTTCGAAGAGCTCCTGAAGTGGATGAGCGAGACCTTGTCCGAGGACGTCAAGGAAGTTCGCCTGTCGTCACGTCTCACGACGTCGCCCGCGTGCGTCGTCGGCGACGAGTTCAGCTTCTCCCCGCAGCTCGAGAAGATGTACAAGGCGTCGGGACAGTTCATTCCGACGTCCAAGCGCATCCTCGAACTCAACCCGACACACGACCTGGTGACGGGCTTGAAGAAGGCACGCGAGGATCGCAGTGACGACCCGTCGTTGGCCGAGACCGCCGAATTGCTCTACGCCACGGCACTTCTCGCCGAGGGCACCGAGTTGAAGGATCCCGCGAAGTTCTCGCGTCTGCTGGCCGACCGGTTGACGCGGACGGTGTAGGCGACTTCGTCGCACGTGAGTGGGAATGTAGAGCAGGCTCTACATTCCCACTCACGTGCTAGGCGAACCCGAGCTCGTCCAACGCGGCCAGATAGTGCTCGCCGTCGAAGTCGGGTAGCAGCGCCGACTGCAGGATGTACCCCTGACACAGCCCGACGACGAGGGGCGCGACCGCCCGTGCACGATCGTCGGAGTCCTCGAAACCCTTCTGCGCGAACCAGACTCGCAGATAGCGCTCGTACAGCCCTCGCAGTTCCACCACGACCGGAATCACCGTCGACGTCTCGCGCGGCTCTGCTGCCGCCGCCGCCCAGATCTGCACCAGGATGCTCGGGTTCCCGATGTCGCGCGTCATCCCCGCCAGGAACATGCGGATGACAGCCTGCGGCGGAGGCAACGGATCCTGCTTCTCCAGCCCGTCGAGGTCCTCGGACCGGCTCCTCAGGACGTCACGCGTCACCTGCAGGATCAGCTCCTGCTTGTTCTTGAAGTAGCTGTAGATCGCGCCGGCCGACAGCCCTGATTCGGAGATGATGTCGGCCATCGATGTGCCCTCGAACCCCGATCGCGCGAAGCACGTCATCGCCGCATCGATGATCTGACGTCGACGCTCGACGCGGTGGTCCTCGCTCACTTTGGGCACCCGGCCATATTAAAAACGAATGCTCGTTCTTGACAACTGGCCCTCGGCGTCTCAGCATAAAAGAACGATTATTCGTTTTATTTAGGAGTCGAACCATGAAGCTCACCACCTGGCCACGCGCCGTCGCCGTCGCACTCGCAGGCACGGCAGCCCTGGCCGTCGTCGTCCTCGCCTTCCTGTGGCCGTCCGTCACGTCGAAGGTCCACGAGATTCCTGTCGCTGTCGTCGGCGACTCACCCGCTGTGACCAGCCGGTTGTCGGAGCAGTTCGACGTCACGACGGCGGCGAGCCGTGACGACGCCGTGCAGCGGATCGAATCGCGCGACGTGTACGGCGCAGTCGTTCTCGGCCCGACCCCGGAGGTTCTGACGGCCTCCGCCAACGGCGCGGTCGTCGGTCAGATGCTCACCGGGGTTGCGTCGGCGATGAATGCTCAGGTCACCGACGTCGTGCCGCTGGCGTCGACCGACGCGCGAGGCGCCGGCCTGTCGGCAATGGCGTTCCCGCTGGTAATCGGCGGCATCATCGGCGGTGTCGTCATCTCGATGACCACCAGGGGCGTGTGGCGACGGCTCCTCGCCACCGCGGTCTACGGCGTCGGGGCAGGTGTTGTCGTCGTGGCCATCACCCAGGGTTGGTTCGGCATTCTTCACGGACCCGTGCTTCTCGACGTGGCCGCGGCAGCCCTCGCGGTTCTGGCCGTCAGTGCCCCGATCGTCGGTCTGACGTCGATCATCGGGCCGGCGGGCATCGGCGTCGTCGCGGTACTGATGATGTTCGTCGGAAATCAGATCGCCGGGGCGACGCAACCCGCCCAGTTCCTGCCGGCGCCGTGGGGTGCCATCGGACAGTTCTTGCCGCCGGGCGCCGGGTCGACCCTGATGCGGACGCTGTCCTACTTTCCCGAGGCATCGACCGCTCAGGCGTGGTGGGTGCTGATCGCGTGGGTCGCGCTGGGTGGCGTGTTCATGGCCGTCGGGCACCGCACGACGACGGCCGCGACACGCGCGTCGATCGTGCGAGCAAGCTCGGTCGCCGAGCCGGAGCGTGTTGCACTGTAGGCACCGACCATCGAATGGAGGCCTTGGACGTGACGGACCCGGTACTGATCGAACGCAGCGACGACGTCGTCGTATGGACCTTGAACTATCCCGAAGCGCGGAACCCGATCTCGGAGATCGAGACGATCGACGCGCTCGAGGACGCCGTTCGGGACGTGAACCGCGACCCCAGTGTGCGAGTGGCGATTCTGACCGGCGCCGGGTCCGCGTTCTCGTCCGGAGGCAACGTCAAGCACATGCGGGACAAGGAAGGAATGTTCGGCGGCAGCCCGGCCGAACTGCGGCAGGGCTACCGTCACGGCATCCAGCGCATTCCGAAAGCGTTGTACCACTGCGAGATTCCGACCATCGCCGCCGTCAACGGTCCGGCCGTCGGGGCGGGGTGCGACCTGGCGCTGATGTGCGATCTGCGTATCGCGTCGACGACGGCGAAGTTCGCGGAGAGCTTCGTCAAGGTCGGCATCATTCCCGGCGACGGCGGTGCATGGCTGCTGCCACGGGCCGTCGGCATGGCTCGGGCGAGCGAGATGGCGTTCACCGGTGAGGCGATCGACGCGTCGACGGCGCTCGAGTGGGGCATGGTGTCGCAGGTGGTCGACCCCGACGACTTGCTCCCCGCGGCGCACGCGCTGGCGGCACGTGTGGCCGTCAACCCGCCGCAGGTGTTGCGGATGACGAAGAAACTCCTGCGCGAAGGTCAGCACCAGAGCCTCGAGTCGCTGCTGGAACTGTCCGCGGCGTATCAGGCGATCGCGCACACGACGTCGGACCACTCCGAAGCGGTGAACGCGATGCTGGACCGGCGGGAGCCGAGGTTCGAAGGCCGCTGACGCGCCTCGTGCGTGCGAATGTACAGCCGGCTGTACATTCGCGCGCACGGGCTAGGCGCTCATCGCCAGTTCCGCGCGGAGTTGATTCATCGCCCGATGCTGGGCGACCCGCACCGCGCCGGCGCTCATTCCGAGCGCCCGACCGGTTTCGGGAGCCGTCAGTCCCCACACGACGCGCATCAGAACGATCTTGCGCAGTTTCGGGGCAAGTGTGTTCATCAACGCTGTGGCATCGCTGTGCAATTCGGAATTCAGCGCGTGCTGTTCCGGACCGTCGTCGGTACTCGGTTCGTCGGTCACGAGTTCGAGTGAATATGCCCGTCGCAGAGCGGTTTTGCGGCCCGCGTCGGCCAGTTTGTGCGATGCGATGCCGTAGACGAAGGCCATGAACGGTTTGCCGTAATCACGATACGTCGGCACCGCCGTCACGAGCGCCAGACAGACTTCCTGCACCACGTCGTCCGCGGACACGTCGAGGTTGCCGGAACGCGTTGTGCAGTAACGCTCGAGGTGTGGCCGCACCAGAGCGATCACGTCTCCCAGTGCGTCCTTGTCACCGGCCACTGCCTGCGGCACGCGCGCCTCGAGTGTGTCCACGATGTCTACCACGGTCATCGCTCACGTCCTCCCTGCCGAACTCCCCTGTCGATGATTCGATACTGCGGCGATTCCGGTTTGGTCACTACCCACCCCAGGGTGAACAAGTGCACCCCGGGGGTGATCTTTCGTCAGTCGTCGGGAGGGTTCGACGACGCGTGCAGGTCGACGACAGTAGTGGGACGTAACGCATTCAGCGGTACAGGCGAAACCCCGTACACACCACCGGACATCGGAGGACCCATGAGGCAGCGGACGCAGGGACGGAGCACAGTGGTCGCGGACGACGGCACAGCCCTTGCCGTCCGCGAATCGGGCGATCCGAATGCACCGATGACGGTGGTCTTCGTGCACGGTCACTGTCTCGCCAAGGAATCGTGGGCCGACGTTCAGGACGAGCTCGCCGCGACGTGGGGCGACGACATCCACATGGTCTCCTACGACCACCGCGGCCACGGCGCGTCCGGCAGCGCCGACGCATCCACGTACACGATCGAACAACTCGGCCGTGATCTCGCCGCCGTCGTCAGAACCACGGTTCCGACGGGCCGTTACGTGGTCGTCGGACATTCGATGGGCGGCATGACGGCCATGGCGTACGCGCGTCAGCAACTTGGCGAACTCGGTGATCGGCTGGTCGGCGTCGGCCTCGTCGCCACCGCTGCATCGGGCCTGGCGGAGGACGGTCTCGGGGCGTATCTGGCCCATCCGCTGGTGTCGATGTTCCAGTCCGCGGTGCGTCACGCACCGTCGGTCATGGGCCGTTCCAAGCGTCTCAGCAGGGGAATCTGCGCCCCGATCGTCCGGGCGGCAGGCTGCGGGTCCCGGCGCGTCAGCCCACGGGTCGTCGCGGTGGCCACCGCGATGCTGAACGACACGTCCGTCGTCACGATGGCCGCGTTCCTGAAGTCGCTGCACGATTTCGACGAGTCGAAGTCCATCGCCGCTCTGGCAGTCGTCCCGACGTTCGTGCTCTGCGGGTCCGACGACGTCATGACCCCGATGCGGCATTCGGAGGCGATCTCGCGCCACCTCCCGGCAGCGCGCCTGGTCACCGTCGAGAAGGCCGGCCACATGGTCGTCCTCGAACGTGCACGCGAGGTTGCCGACGCGGTGGCGACGCTCGTCGAGCGCGCGATCGCCGATACCAGGACGCTAGAGATCGCGCTGTGAGATGACGCCGCTCTGCAGCGCGCGTTCGGCGAGTCGCACGCGCTTCTGATTCTGCGGAAGGTCCTCGACGCCGAACTTCGCGAACAACACTCGCAGGTGCGTTTTGACGGCGTCGACGCTGAGAAAGATCTCGGTCGCGATCTGCTGGTTCGACGACGGGTTGGCGAACGTCGCGTTGTGCTTGTACGGCCGGCACAGTGCGACGAGGACCGACCGTTGAGTGTCGGTGAGCGAGCGGGTGTTCGGCATCTCGGCGGCAATACGCGTCGCCTCGTCGCCGAGTCCGGAGAAGTCGTGGAACGTGAGCAACGAGCTGCCGATGCGGATGGTGTCGCCCTGACGCAGACTGCGTCGGCCCGTCAATCGGTCTCCGTTGACGAACGTGCCGTTGCGGGAAAGACCGTCGTCGACGACGGTCCAGTGCGTGCCCATCCATTCGATGGCCGCGTGCAGACGCGATACCTCGTGATCCTCGGGAAACGCGATGTCGGCGTGTGGTGATCTACCGACGGTGAGGCGGCTGCGATCCGGCGACAGTGTCACCTCGTGCCGCTCGCCGCCCTTGCCCTCGTATTGGAGCCGCGGATCCTCGTGTTCGCCCCCACTCACCGCTACATCCTGCTCTCCCGGACTCGGTCAGAGCAAGACGTAGCGGCGATCGCTGGCTACTTCTTGGCAGGCGGCGCGTTCAGCAGGGTGATGAACTGCTGGGCATTGGCGGCGACGGCACCGAGGCCACCGACAGCGGTTCCGGCGAGCGACGCCGTGGAGCCGAGCAGCAGTGCACCACCGATGCATCCGGCGATCGGACCTGCGCCGAACAACAGCGCCGCCGGTGCGGAGTCGACGCCGGCGGCGACGGCACCGAGGAGGCATCCGCCGACGAGACCCGTTGCGGCACCGAGGAATCCACCGACGGAAGCCGTCAGACTCAGATTGTCCTTGACGCCTGCGACGGCGGCAGGCAGGTCGACCTATTGCAGACCGGGAAGCTGCGTCGACACGGGGGTGGCAGCGGCAGGGGTGACGTCGGCCGTCAGAACGGCGTGATTGCCGTCGATGTCCGCGGCGACGGGGTGAGCGAAGCCGTCGACGGCGAGGGACAGCGGCACGGAGTCGACCAAGGCGCCGCTGGCGTCGCGGACGACCAGGTGATCGTCTTCGTTGCTGAGACTTCCGGCAGACGTGTCGACGATGACCTGGTTGCCGCTCTGCGTGACGTTCCACCCGACCGGCGCCGGAGCCGGAGCCGGGTCCGCGTAGGACGTTCCCATTGCGGTCGTCATGGCCGCGACGACCAATGCCGACGTGGCTGCGAATTTACCGATTCTCATGTTCCCCGTCTCCCGGTGAAAGTACGTACGCACCCGGTCGGGTGCGGCGCAAACGTACGGGGAGAACGGGGACCTGCACATGACCCGAACGCATCCACGGCAAGGCCGTCGCGTAAACAGCGGTGCAGAGTTAAGCCAAAGGGACAGAACGGATTTGGCAACTTTCAACTAACGGTAATGAGGAGCCTACTACTTCCCACGCCGGACGTTCATCGGCCCAGGAATTTCGGAGCGCGCTTCTCCTTGCGTGCGCGTCGCGCTTCCTTCATGTCCTCGCTCGTCCACGCCGCCCCGAACGCTTCGAGCTGCTCCTGGGTGGCCTCCTCGTGCGTTCCGTCGTCGTTGAAGACCAGCTTGAGGTGGCGAAGGGCGAGCGGGGCGAGCTCGGTGATCGACGCAGCCCACTCCTGAGCGTCGGCAAGGTCGCCACGCTTGTTCGCCAAACCGCTGTAGAAGGCACGCTCGGCGTCGAGCCGCTCCCCTCCCATGAGGATCGTGCGCGCGGCACTCGACCCGGCCAGTGAGGCGAGTCGCTTGATCGTCCAGTTGTTGACGGCGATACCGAGGCGTGTCGACGGGATCTCGAAGTACGCACCGTCCGCGACGACGCGGAGGTCGCTGGCTATCGCCAACTGAGTGCCCGCGCCGACGGCCGGTCCGTTGACGGCCGCGACGATCGGGATCGGTGCGCCGTCGACCGACCGGAGCAGCAGCTCCAGTGCTCGCGGGAAGTCCGCGGCGAAATCGTCACCGCTGAGGTCGGCGCCCGCACAGAAGCTGGACCCCTGCCCGGTGAGGACGACGACCCGCGCATCCGTCGCGACCGCGTCCTCGATGCCGGCCCGCAAGGCCGTGCACAGCTCGGTGTTCAGTGCATTGCGCCGCTCGGGACGCTGAAGTTCGAGGGTGACGACAGCGCCGTCCCGTGTCTGTCCGATCATGAGTGCAGACGTTACTCATGGGTACGAACGACTGCGCTCGACGGGCTGATCTACTGGGAACCGTGATCGAGACAGACGTGGCCGTCATCGGCGCCGGGCAGGCCGGCCTTTCTGCGGGATATCACCTGCGTCGGGCGGGGCTGGCGCCCGGCGACGGGTTCGTCGTGCTCGATCGATCCCCCGAACCCGGCGGCGCATGGCAGTACCGCTGGCCGTCGTTGACGCTGAGCACGGTCAATCGCGTCCACGACCTCCCCGGCATGGAATTCGCGGACACGCTGACCGGTGAGGCCCCCGACGGCGTCGTCGCCGCCGAAGCGGTGCCCCGGTACTACCGGATCTACGAAGAGAAGTTCGACCTGCAGGTACGACGGCCCGTCACCGTCACGGTCGTCTGCGACCGCGAACCGCGCTTCCGCGTCGAGGCCGGGGACGTCGTACTGTCGGCGCGCGGCCTGATCAACGCGACCGGCACCTGGGAGAAGCCGTTCATCCCCCGCTACCGCGGCGCCGAGACCTTCCGCGGACGACAGCTGCACACCAGGGACTACAGGACCGCCGACGAGTTCGCCGGCAAACACGTCATCGTCGTCGGCGGCGGAATCTCGGCGGTGCAACTGCTCGACGAGATCTCACTGGTCACCTCGACCACGTGGGTGACGCGTCGGGAACCCGAGTTTCGTGACAGCGACTTCGGCCCCGAAGCCGGACGCGCGGCCGTGGCGATGGTCGAGGAACGCGTGCGCGCAGGCCTGCCGCCCGGCTCGGTCGTCTCGGTGACGGGTCTGCTGCTGACCGACAGGTTGAAGGCAGCGCGCGATCGCGGAGTTCTGGTGCGGCGGCCGATGTTCACTTCGGTCGAGCCCGACGGCGTCCGGTGGGACGACGGATCCTTCGTGCGCGCCGACGTCATACTGTGGGCCACCGGATTCCGCAGTGCGCTCGACCATTTGGCGCCGCTGAGGTTGCGTGGTCACGGCGGCGGAATCGTCATGGACGGGCGGCTCGCCACCCGCGTCGCGAAGGATCACCGCGTGCATCTGCTCGGCTACGGGCCGTCGGCGAGCACGATCGGCGCGAACCGCGCGGGCAGAGCAGCGGTATCGGAGTTACTGGAGACCTTGAGCTGATTCTGGCGGGTCCGAGCCACCCGTTCCGCGCAGGTTTCAGCAGCTGCGCACGTTGCAACCTGCGCGCACACTGCAAGGTGCGCGGCAGGGAAAGTGGCCGCCCACCCCACCCCGCTCCGCGCAGGTTTTCAGCAGCTGCGCACGTTGCAACCTGCGCGCACGCTGGAAGGTGCGCGGCAGGGGAAGTGGCCGCCCACCAGTTCCGCTCCGCGCAGGTTTCAGCAGCTGCGCACGTTGCAACCTGCGCGCACGCTGGAAGGTGCGCGCTCGCAAAGGGTGCGAACGACACCTACTTACTTGACACCCTGAGTACCAGATAGAAATTTCGACCAAATCGCCCACTTCTGCACTCGGTGTCAGATACGTTTCTTCTCATGTCCTCCAATTCGGACATCCTGCCGCGAAACGCACAGCGCCCCGGTGGGCCAATCGTTTTGCGCTCGTACTGTTTTCACCAACCGAACAAGGAAGTTCGACCATGGGAAAGCTCGACGGGAAAGTAGCGTTCATCACCGGCGCCGCCCGCGGACAAGGCCGCAGCCACGCCGTCAGACTCGCCCAGGAGGGCGCCGACATTATCGCGATCGACCTCTGCGAGCAGGTCGGAACCGTCGGGTTCCCGCTCGCCACCGAGGAGGATCTTGCACAGACGGTCAAGGAAGTCGAAGCGCTCGATCGTCGCATCGTCGCCACGAAAGCCGACGTCCGCGACACCGCGGCACTGAAGAAGGCCGTCGACGACGGCGTCGCAGAGCTCGGCCGACTCGACATCGTCCTCGCCAACGCCGGCATTGCCAGCTTCGCGCCGGTCGACGAACTGACCGACGAGATGTGGGACGACATGATCGACATCAATCTCACCGGCGTGTTCAAGACGGTCCGCGCGGCGTTGCCACACTTGAAGGCCGGCGGACGCGGAGGCGCGATCGTGCTGACGTCGTCGACGGCGGGCATCAAGGGCCTGGGCAACCTCGCGCACTACGTCGCCGCGAAGCACGGCGTCGTCGGCCTGGTGAAGACCTTCGCAAACGAGTTCGCGCCGTACAACATTCGGGTCAACTCGGTGCATCCGACGTCGGTGAACACCGATATGATTCACAACGAACAGACGTACAAGACGTTTCTCCCCGACAACCCGAATCCGCAGAAGGACGACGCGGCCGAGGCGTTCAAGACGCTGAACGCACTGCCGATCGAGTGGGTCGAACCTGTCGACATCTCCAACGCCATTGCATTTCTCGTCTCCGACGAGGGCCGGTACATCACCGGCGTCCAACTTCCCGTCGATGCAGGATCGGTGATCAAATGACCGGCAAACTCGAAGGCAAGGTCGCCTTCATCACTGGGGCAGCGCGCAGCCAGGGCCGCAGCCACGCCCTCAGACTCGCCCAGGAAGGCGCCGACATCATCGCCGTCGACCTGTGCGGCCCCGTCGACACCATCGAGATGTACCCGGCTGCAACGGAATCGGATCTCGAAGACACCGTGAAGCAGGTCGAGGCACTGGACCGTCGGATCGTCGCGACGAAAGCCGATGTGCGGGACAGCGTCGCGTTGAAGAAAGCCGTCGACGACGGGGTTGCCGAACTCGGCCGCCTCGACATCGTCCTCGGCAACGCGGGCGTGTTCGAGATCGCGCCCGCTCTCGACATCACCGACGACGCCTGGCGGAACATGATCGACGTCAACCTCACCGGAGTCTGGAACACGTGCAGGGTTGCACTCCCTCATCTCATCGCCGGCGGCCGCGGAGGGTCGATCGTGCTGACATCGTCGACCGCGGGTCTCAAGGGCACACCGAACACCGTGCACTACACCGCCACCAAGCACGGCGTCGTGGGCATCATGCGCACACTCGCGAACGAATTCGGGCAGCACAGCATTCGTGTCAACACCGTGCACCCGACCGGCGTCGACACGGTGATGATCCAGAACCGCAAGACGTGGGGATTGTTCGCACCCGACGATCCGAATCCGACCCGCGAGAAGGCAGAACCGATCTTCGCGACGACGAACACGTTGCCGATTCCGTGGGTCGAGCCGATCGACATCTCCAACGCCATCGCGTTCCTGGTGTCCGACGAGGCTCGATACATCACCGGCACAACACTTCCCGTGGACGCCGGGTACACGATCAAATGACGTCGCTGATGTCGATCGCCGAGATTCGCCGCCGTATCGCGGCGAATCTCGTCGGTCGTGATTACGAACTGGATCTGGTGCTCGCCGCAGTGGCGGCCGGGCGGGACATGCTCATCGAAGGTCCGCCCGGCACCAGCAAGAGCACGCTTCTCGGTGCGATCACCGCCGAGTGGGGCATTCCGCTGCTCTTCGTCGAGGGCAATGCAGACTTGACGCCTGCGCGAATCGTCGGACACCACAACCCCGCTCGCGTTCTGCGGGAGGATTACAGCGAGGACAACTTCGTACCAGGTCCCCTCGTCGAGGCAATGCGCTCCGGCGGATTCCTGTACGTCGAGGAGTTCAACCGGGCGCCCGAGGACACGCTGAACACTCTTCTGACGGCGATGGCCGAGCGTCGCATCACGATCCCGCGCGTCGGGACGGTGCATGCGTTGCCCACGTTCCGCGTCATCGCGTCGATGAATCCGTACGACAACGTCGGAACGACGCGCCTGTCCACGAGCGTGCACGACCGCCTCTGCCGACTCGCGATCGACTATCAGGACGCCGAAGCGGAACGTGGAATCGTCGCACTCCGAACGGAATCCGACTCGCCACGACTGATTGCCGACGCCGTCGCGATCACCCGCGCGACCCGAGAACAGGACGACATCACGCAGGGCAGCAGTGTCCGCGGGGCGATCGACCTGACGCTCGTCGCTGGGCAGCTGGCCGATCTTCGATCGGTCGCGATACCCGTCGTCGCCGATATCGCGCCACCGCGCGACCTGCCGCAGGACTACCAGGCGCTGATGCTCGACGCCGTCCTCGTGGCCCTGTCCGGCCGAATCCACGTCGACGAAACCGCCGATGCGACACCGGAGACGATCCTGCGTCGACTCTGGGAAGACCACTTCGTCCTGAATCCTGCTGCGGCCGCGCCTGGTTGAAGAGCCGTCGCGGCCGATTCCCCGGTGCGCAGGCCCGGGAGCAGGACGACGCCCGGAACGCTGAAACCACTGCGCCGCAAGCCGAAACAACTCGACGAATCCCCGTCGTTGTTCAAGCCCGGCGTCAGCGGCGCCGTCCTCGTCGTCGACGGCCGCAGCCGGGCAGGTAAGGCGACGGGCGAGAACAACCCGTCGGCACCCGGTTTCACCGACGAGACGGCGGAGGTGATTCCGCTGCGCGACGCAACCGAGGAGGAGTCGTCGGCCGACGCGGCCACCCGTGCTCGGGCCCGTAAGATCGCCGCCCGTCTGGCGGTGCGACGGCCACGCCGCGACGCGCGGGCTCGGCGCGGCATCGGCGATCTGACGTCGTTGCGCTACCGCGGCGGGTCCGACGAGATCGACATGGATCGCACCCTCGACATCCTGGCGGCGAATCCGCTGCCGGAGGACGACGACATCGTCGTGCGGGAGCGTCTGCACACCAAGCGCTCGATCGTGCTCGTCGTCGACATCTCCGGATCGATGAAGGGTGAGCGGGTCAGGACGGCCGCGGCGACCGTCGGCGCGTTGGCGGGCGAGCTGAACCAGGACAATCTGGCGGTCGTCGCATTCTGGTCCGACGCCGCGGTCCTCACGCGCTTCGGCGATCCGATGACGCCGCTCGGCATTCTCGACACGATTCTGCGTATTCCGGCTCAGGGACTCACCAACGTTCAGTTCGCCCTCGACACCGCGGCCGGACTGCTGCGCGGGACGTCGTCGCGTGATGCGCGTGTCGTGCTGCTGTCCGACTGCGTCCACAACGCCGGACCCGACCCGCGGTACATCGCCGCGTCGATCCCGCGTCTCGACGTCCTACTCGACACGTCCGGTGAGAACGACCTCGATCTGGGACGCGATCTGGCGCGCCTCGGGCACGGACGGATCCGCACGGTCCGCACGTACCGCGACGTCGGGCCCGCGCTGAGCGCGTTCTTCTGACACCGTTTCAGAAAGCTGCAAGAACCCTCCAAGTCGCTCCGGCCAGTGTGTGCACACCACACCCGAAGGAGCACCATCATGAGCACTCTGCTCGGAAGACTCGGCGCACTGTGCGCCGCACACCCTTGGCGAACGATCACGGTCTGGGTCGTACTGCTGGTGTACACGCTCGCCGCTGCAGGCGCGTTCGGCGGCCAGATGCAGGACGACTACCACGTCGACGGACTCGAATCCGTCGCGGGCAGCGACCTGCTGGCCGAACGGTTTCCGGACATGGCAGGAACCGACGCCCGCGTCGTCGTCCACGATCCCGACGGTCTCGACCAGGCCGATCTGGCCGGCCTCGGCAGTCGGCTCCGCGATCTCGACGGCGTCGGAACGGTAGCGCCCCCGCGGATGTCCTCGGACGGCGACACCGCGCTGATCGCCGTCCAGTACTCCGTTCCGGTGACCGACTTCGCCGGAACCGAGGGCATCGATGCACTGCGGACGGCGACGGCACCGCTCGAACGCGAGGGCGTGCAGGTCGAACTCGGCGGGCAGGTGGCCGAGAACATCAGCGCTCCGAGTGGCGTCGCCGAAGCAGTCGGCATCGTCGTCGCGCTGGCCATTCTGTTGGTGGCGTTCGGATCGGTCGTCGCGGCGGGGCTTCCGATCGCGGTGGCGATCGTCGGAGTCGGGATCGGAACGGGAATCATCGCGTTGCTGTCGGCCGTCACCGAGATCGGTCCCATGGCCCCGACGATCGCGACGATGGTCGGCATCGGCGTCGGCATCGATTACGCGTTGCTGCTCGTCACCCGTTTCGCCGACGGTCTTCGATCGGGCCTCTCCCGGACGGAGTCTGCAGCACAAGCCAATTCGACGGCAGGCGTCTCCGTCGTGTTCGCCGGTACGACGGTTCTGCTGTGCCTGCTCGGCCTGCGCCTCGCCGGCGTGCCCGTCTACGCGTCGATGGGGTATGCGACGCTGGCCGTCGTCGGCGCCGTGATGCTGACGTCGGTCACTCTGGTGCCTGCGCTGTGCGCGCTTGCCGGCCCGCGCGTTCTGGGGAGAAAAATGCGGACCATGGTCGGCGCGTCCCGAACCGAGCGGTGGGCACGCATGGTGTGTCGCAGACCGGTGGCGTGGGCAGTATCGGCACTGGTACTGATGGCTATTCTGGCCGCACCCGTGCTCGACATGCGACTGTGGCCGCAGAACGCAGGAACGCAGCCGACGTCCAACACGACCCGAGTGGCCTACGACCTGATCGACGCCGAATACGGTCCAGGCGCCAACGGGCCGTTCACGCTGGCCGTCGATCTGACAACGGTCGACATCGACTCCCTGACAATGCGATTGGCCGACGAGCCGGGAATCGCCACGGTGATGCCGCCGATGGTCAACGCAGTGGGAGACACGGCGATCGTCGTGATCGAGCCGACGACGGGACCCGCCGACGAAGCGACCACCGAATTGCTCGACCGGCTACGCTCCGACGTCGCAGGCGACGGCGTCGTCGTCACCGGTGTGACCCCGATCTTCGCGGACATCACCGACAAACTCGCCGACCGGATCTGGCTCGTCGTCGCGTTCGTCGTGGCTCTGTCGGTCGTGTTGCTGACCGCGGTGTTCCGTTCGATCGTCGTATCACTGAAAGCCGCGGCGATGAATCTACTGTCGGTGGCCGCGGCATACGGCGTCATGGTCGCAATCTTCCAATGGGGCTGGGGCACAGAACTGTTGGGGCTTCCGCACGCAGTACCGGTGTCGAGCTGGGTACCGATTCTGATGTTCACGATTCTGTTCGGACTCTCGATGGACTACGAGGTCTTTCTGCTCTCGCGCGTCCGTGAACTGTGGCTGCGCTCCGGAGACGCTCATTCCTCGGTCGTCGACGGCGTCGCCTCGACCGGACGCGTCATCACCAGCGCGGCAGCGATCATGGTCGCGGTGTTCCTCGGCTTCGCGATGGACGCCGACGTGACGGTCAAGATGATGGGCGTCGGACTCGCGACGGCGGTGTTCCTCGACGCCACCGTGGTACGCATGGTGCTCGTCCCGGCGACGATGACGCTTCTCGGACAATGGAATTGGTGGACGCCTATGAGTCCGCGAACCCGGGTCACTCCGCAGGCTGCGGTCCCGCACCCAGCTGCTCGACCACATACTTCGCAAGAGCACCCAACCGAGCCCGCTCCGGCATACGCGTCGGAACATCGAGAGCGTCCAACGGCGCCGAGGTGACCGGTCCGACGCAGATCGCGACGACGGGACCCCGTAGCGCAGTGAGGAATTCGTCGAGAAGTCCGTTGTCCTTGGCCGTCGACAACATCGATGCGACGGCCGGGGCGCTGGTGAAGGTGACGGCGTCGACATCGTGGTTCAGGATCTCGGCCAGAAGGTCGATCAGCGGCTGCTGATCGACCGGCCGAATCCAGCGATAGACGGGGATAGCGCGGACGTCGGCGCCGAGTCTGCCCAGAGCCTCGCTGAGGTGGATCGTCGGCTCCCACTCGGTGATGGTGCCGTGCAACTGGACAGCGACGTCCATGCCCGCAACGCCTTCCGCTGCGAGATGATCGGCGACTTCCTGGGATGCCTCGGTCGTCGGCGACCAGATCTCGCGGAGACCGGCGCCGCGAATGGCGCCGCGCGCCTTGGGGCCTCGCGCGATGATGCGCGTGGACCCGAGGGCCGCCAGGAGTTCCTCACGGTTGTCCCAGCCTTCGGCCGCGTCGAGCCAGCCGCGGAATCCGATACCGGTACTGATGACCGTCAGTTCGGGAGGGCGTTCGATGAAGTCGGCGGTCTTCTCACGGAGATCCGAGTCGTCGAGAAGAGGGAGAACGTGAATCGCGGGGACGTGCACGGTCCGTGCGCCGCGGCGTTCGAGCAGCGCGGCGAACTCGTCCGCCCGCCGTTCGGCGGTCAGCGCGATCGTCTTCCCCGACAGTGGAGCCATGCCGGAAAGGATAGGCGCTCCGCACCTGTGCGTGCATAGTTGGACTCCTGCCCAACTATGCACGCACGGGTGGCTATGCCGCGAACACGTCCGGATCAGGGCCGGTGCGGCCGTCCGGGGTGTCCAGCGCGTTGATCTGCTGAATCTCGTCGCTCGACAGCTCGAAACCGAAGACGTCGAAGTTGCTCGCGATGCGCGCCGGCGTCACCGACTTCGGAATCACCACGTTGCCGAGCTGAATGTGCCACCGCAGGATGACCTGGGCCGGGGTGACGCCATGCGCGTCGGCAATGGTCGCGAACGCCGGGTCGTCCAGAATCGTGCCGGAACCGAGCGGGCTCCACGCCTCGGTCGCGATGCCCTTCGACGTGTGGAACGCGCGCAGCTCTTCCTGATTGAACCGCGGGTGCAGCTCGATCTGGTTGACGGCCGGAACCTCGCCGACCGCGTCGATCAGTTTCTCGAGCGTCGGGATGGTGAAGTTGGAGACGCCGATGGATCCGATCCGACCGTCGGCCTTCAGCTTCTGGAACGCCTTGAACGTGTCGATGTACTTGTCACGGTCGAGCTGCTGCCAGTGAATGAGGTACAGGTCCAGGTAGTCGAGTCCCAGACGGTCCATGCTGGCATCGAAGGCGGTCAGCGTGGAGTCGTAGCCCTGATCGTCGTTCCACAACTTGGTCGTGACGAACAGCTCGTCGCGTGCGATGCCGGATTCCGCGATCGCCTTGCCGGTGCCGGCTTCGTTCTCGTACACCTTCGCGGTGTCGATGCTGCGGTAGCCGACCTTCAGTGCTTCCGCGACCGCGTCGTATGCGCCGTCGTCGGGAACCTGCCACACGCCGAAGCCGAGCTGGGGAATCGCATGCCCGTCGTTCAGCACGATCGTCGGAACAGAACTGGTCTTCGGTGAAAACGTCATACGAATGCCAACTCCCGAGGGGGTTTCTCTGTTCCCTGCACGCGATAATGGCGGGTGTGACTGCAACGCTCCGGATCGACGATCTTTCTGCCTTCCACGGCGACCGCACCCTGTTCGCCGGGCTCGACCTCACGGTCACCGAGGGCGACGTCATCGGCCTCGTCGGCGCGAACGGTGCAGGTAAGTCGACGTTGTTGACGCTGCTCGCGGGCGTCGGAACAGCCGAGTT
This sequence comes from Rhodococcus sp. BP-261, assembly GCF_019835205.1. Taxonomy (NCBI): domain Bacteria; kingdom Bacillati; phylum Actinomycetota; class Actinomycetes; order Mycobacteriales; family Nocardiaceae; genus Rhodococcus; species Rhodococcus sp. BP-261. The sequence continues at coordinate 102,166 of NZ_JABUCO010000014.1, forward strand.
CGAGGGTGAGATATACACGAGCCCGCCCGACGCCACCGTCGGATATCTCGCGCAGGAGCCGGACCGTCGGGCAGGAGAAACCGTCGTCCAGTTCATCGGTCGCCGCACCGGAGTCACGGCCGCCGAACAGACGATGAACGACGCGGCCGAGGCGCTCGGTTCGGGCTCGGACGAGGACCTCTACACGCCCGCGCTGGAGAAGTGGCTGGCGCTGGGTGGCGCCGACCTGGCCGAACGGACCGAAAAGGTGCTTGCCGACCTCGGTCTCGCGGTCGACGGTTCTGCTCTGATGACGTCGTTGTCCGGTGGTCAGGCCGCGCGGGCAGGGCTCGCCGCCATTCTGCTCGCCCGGTACGACATTCTTCTGCTCGACGAGCCGACCAACGATCTCGATCTGGCGGGGCTCGAGCAGTTGGAACGGTTCGTCGTGGAAACGCGAGCGGCAATCGTCGTCGTCAGTCACGATCGTGAATTCCTCGCGCGGACGGTCACCGGCATCGTCGAGTTGGATCGGGGTCAGCGCCGCATCGACGTGTACGACGGCAGCTACGAGTCCTACCTCGCCGAACGGGAAATCGCGCGACAGCATGCACGGGAGAAGTACGACGACTACGCCGACACGAAGGCATCGTTGGAGTCCCGCGCGCAGATGCAGCGGAACTGGATGGAATCCGGCGTCCGGAATGCGCGTCGCAAAGCAACGGACAACGACAAGATCAGCCGCAAGACACGCGCGGAATCCACCGAGAAACAGGCCGCGAAAGCGCGTCAGACACAACGCCGTATCGAACGGCTCGAGGTCGTCGAGGAGCCCCGCAAGGAGTGGGAACTGCGGATGGAAATCGCCGCGGCACCCCGCAGCGGCACCGTCGTTTCGGTGCTCGGTGGGGCAGTCGTGCGTCGGCCGGGCTTCACGTTCGGACCCGTCACGACGCAGATCGAATTCGGTGACCGTGTGCTGATCACCGGCGCGAACGGTTCGGGAAAGACCACGTTGTTGTCGGTACTCCTCGGCAAACTGGTGCCCGACGAGGGGACCGCGTCGCTGGGCTCCGGCGTCGCGGTCGGTGAAATCGACCAGGCGCGAGGGTTGTTCACCGGAGCGGCGACGGTGGCCGAGTCATTGAGTGCCGCGGTTCCCGACTGGCCCGACGCCGATGTACGTACGTTGCTCGCGAAATTCGGCCTGCGGGGCGACGACGCGCTGCGGGCCGCCGATTCTCTGTCCCCGGGTGAGCGCACTCGCGCGGCCTTGGCCCTGTTGCAAGCGCGTGGCGTGAATTTGCTCGTGCTGGACGAGCCGACCAATCACCTCGACCTGCCCGCGATCGAGCAACTCGAACGGGCGATGGAGAACTTCGAGGGCACGTTGCTGCTGGTCACGCACGACCGCCGCATGCTCGACACCGTCCGCGCGACGCGACGGTGGGTCATGGACGGCGGCCGGTTGACGGAGGTGTGACTCTCCCGTCGGCATCGATGGACCGTGGCATCCGATAGACGATTGCCGCGGTCCATCGATGCGTTGGAGCGTCGTCAACGGTTGACAGATCGTTGGGTTTATACAACACTTCGTTCTATGAGCCCCAAGCGTGCGACCACGCTCCCGATTTACAACCGGGTGGGAGTTCTGCGAGCCGAACGCAAGATGAGCCGCGCGCAACTGGCCGAACTCGTCGACGTCAACCCACAGACCGTGGGGGCGCTCGAACGAGGTGACCACTACCCGAGCCTGGACCTGGCCATGCGCATCTGCGACGTCTTCGACCTCCCCATCGAGGCCGTCTTCTCGCGCACGGAGCTCGGACCACTCTCCGCCGAACTGTTCAGAAGGGAACCATGAGTACCCCGGACACGAACATCCTCAGCCGCTACCAGACCTATCGAACGCGGCGCTTCCTGGAGAACGACGCCAAGACGCGCCACTGGTTGCCGGGTTGGCGCACACAGCATCGCCGACGCGTTCTGGCCGTCGCCGTTCTGGCCACCCTGTTCGTTCTTCTCGTTCTGTCGATCTCCACCCTGTTCTGGAAGTGGGCGCCCCTTGCGTGGCTCCCGGCCACCGCAGCGTTCCTCGTCCTGTGGACGATCCTGCAGACCGTGTCGGGCCGCCACAGCGACGCACCCGTGGGAGCACTCGACGAGTGGGAAGTGGAGCAGCGCAACGAAGCTCGCTCCATCGGCCTGACGGTCACCCAAGGTACTGTTCTCACCGCCGTCATCGCGCTCGTCTTCCTGTCCACCACCCTCGACAACGACCGCCTCGCCTACGCAGGCGGCCTCTGGACCCTGGTTGCCCTCCTGACCGGAATCTGTTCTCCCGCAATAATTCTTGCCTGGATAACCCCCGACCCCGATCCCGAAGATCTCTGAAAGAGGCCCCATGAGCACCCTCACGATCGACGACATCTCGAAAAGGTACGGCGACAAGATCGCCCTGGATTCCCTGACCTTCGACGTTCGGCCGGGCGAGCTCTTCGGCTTCGTCGGCAGCAACGGAGCGGGCAAGACCACCACGATGCGCATCGTCCTCGGCGTGCTGTCGGCCGACTCCGGACGAGTTCTCCTGGGCGGCAATCCCGTCGACCTCGACGTCCGCCGAACCATCGGCTACATGCCGGAGGAACGCGGGCTCTACCCGAAAATGAAGGTCGGGCCGCAGCTGGCGTATCTGGCCGAATTGCACGGACTGTCGTCGGCCGACGCGAAGGCCGCGGTCGCGCGATGGACCGAACGACTCGGCATCGCCGAGCGATTGAACGACACGGTCGACGCGCTCAGTCTCGGCAACCAACAGCGCGTTCAACTCGCCGCCGCACTCGTGCACGACCCCGCGGTACTCGTTCTGGACGAACCGTTCTCGGGCCTCGATCCCGTCGCCGTCGACGTCATGAGCGACGTGCTGCGAGAGAAGGCGTCGTCCGGTGTGCCCGTGATCTTCTCGAGTCATCAGTTGGATCTCGTGCAGCGGCTGTGCGATCGGGTCGGCATCATCTCCGGCGGTTCGATGAAGGCCGTCGGCACCGTCGACGAGCTTCGCGGGGCGGGTGACGCACAACTTCTCGTACACGCGCCGGGCGCCCAGGAAGGCTGGGCCGACGCCATCGCAGGCGTCACGCCGATCGGTCATTCCGACGGGCGCACCATCCTGAGCGTCAAGAGCGGCGCCGACGACCAAGCCATCCTCCGCGCAGCGCTGGCCACCGGACCCGTGCACGAATTCTCCTTCCGCAAACCGTCGTTGAGCGACCTGTTCCGAGAGGCAGTGGCATGAGTCAACAGATGAGTTCGAGTCGCGCCATCGGATTGATCGCCAAGCGCGAGTTCACCGTTCAGGTGATGAAGAAGAGCTTCGTCATCAGCAACGTCATCATTCTCGCCGTCATCATCGGCGGCATCATCGCCTACTCGATCTTCTCCGGGGGTGACGACGAGGAACGTGACGTCGTCGGCGTCGTCGGCGATTCTTCGATCGCGTCCATCCTGGAGCAGACCGGCACCGCCGTCGGCAGCCCGGTCGAGGTTCGCGAAATCTCCGACGCCGACACCGCGCGCGCCGACGTCGAATCCGGTGATGTCGCAGTCGCTCTCGTACCGGGTAGCGCAGGCGCGTACACGGCGATCACCGACTCGGAGCTCGAGGGAACTCTCCGCGCCGTCGTCGAAGGAAGCGTGCAGACGCAGGCGACCGACACCGCTCTCGCCGCGCAAGGCGTCGACCAGAACGCATTGGCAGCGGCCGCGTCGCAGGCAACCGTGACGGTCGAGGCGATCGATCCTCCGGATCCCGAAGCGGGACAACGTGTTGCGCTGTCACTCGCCGCGGTGTTCGTGCTGTACGCGCAGATCATCGGATTCGGGATGTACGTCGCGATGGGCGTCGTCGAGGAGAAGTCGTCGCGTGTCGTCGAACTGCTGCTGTCGACGGTTCGGCCGCTGCAGTTGTTGTGGGGCAAGATCATCGGGATCGGCGCGGTCGGCATTCTGCAACTCGCGTTGTACGGGGCAGCGGGTGTCGGAGCGGGACTCGCCACCGGCACTCTCACCGTCACCGGAACGGCCATCACGGTCTTCGCCAGCACCCTGGGCTGGTTCGTCCTCGGTTTCGCGTTCTTCGCGGTGCTGTACGCGGCAGGCGGTTCGATGGTCTCGCGGCAGGAGGACGTCAACTCGACGACCATGCCGTTGCTCCTGCTGATCATGGCAATGTTCTTCTCCGCGTTCTACTCCGTCGGAGATCCCGAGAGCACGCTCAGCAACGTCCTGAGCTGGATTCCCCCGTTCTCCGCCGTCATGATGCCGCTGCGCATCGCGGCCGGTGTGGCGCCGGTCTATCAGGTCGTCGGCACGGTGCTCATCATGGCTGCCACCACCGCAGCCCTGGCCGTCGTCGCCGCGAAGATCTACCAGCGCTCGATCCTGCGGATCGGCAAGACCGTCACGTGGAAGGAAGCATTCGCCCGCTAAGCTCCAGTTCCATGAGCACGCGAACGTCCGCCGCCGAGATTCTCGATGCCATTCTCGACGGCGGATCGTTCGTGTCGTGGGATTCCCCGCCGCTCGACGTCTCCCCCGGCCCGGCCTACGCGGCGGACCTCGACAGGGCGCGGGAGAAGAGCGGCGTCGACGAGTCGGTTCTGACCGGACGCGGCATGATCGACGGCAGACCGGTGGCCGTCGTCGCCTGCGAATTCGCCTTTCTCGCCGGATCCATCGGCGTGGCCGCCGCGGAACGGATCGTCACCGCCATCGAACGGGCGACGGCCGAGGGACTGCCGTTGATCGCGTCTCCCACGTCGGGCGGAACGCGTATGCAGGAAGGGACGCTCGCGTTCGTCCAGATGGTGAAGATCGCAGGCGCCGTCACCGTACACAAGACGGCCGGACTGCCGTACCTCGTGTACCTCCGCAACCCGACGACCGGTGGAGTGTTCGCGTCCTGGGGATCGCTGGCGCACGTCACGTTCGCGGAGCCCGGCGCACTGATCGGTTTTCTCGGACCCCGCGTGTATCAGGCGTTGTACGACAAGCCATTTCCCGACGGCGTCCAGACCGCCGAGAATCTGTACCACCACGGCGTCATCGACGGGGTCGTGCCGATCGACAGCCTCCGCCACCTGCTCGTACGTGCCCTACGCGTCGTCACTGGTGAGACCGAGATTCCCGCCGAGTTGGAACCCGCCCCGGCCGACATTCCGGAGCACTCCGCGTGGCATTCCGTCGAGGCATCCCGACGCGAAGACCGTCCGGGCGTCCGGGAGCTGTTGGAACACGCTGCGACCGAACAGGTTCCGTTGAGCGGCACCGGTCAGGGCGAATCGGACACCACTATTCTGTTGTCGCTGTGCAGGTTCCGCGGAATCTCGTGCGTGGTGTTCGGCAACGACCGCAGCAGTCACAGCGTCACCGCAACCATGGGGCCGGCCGCACTCCGAGAAGCGCGTCGGGGAATGCGCTTGGCCGAGGAACTGGGCATTCCGCTGGTACTCGTCATCGACACGTTCGGTGCCGCACTGTCGAAAGAGGCCGAGGAAGGTGGTCTCGCACCCGAGATCGCGCGGTGCATCAGCGATCTCGTCACCGTGAACACACCGACCGTCTCGGTGCTGCTCGGACAGGGGACGGGAGGCGGCGCTCTCGCCCTGCTGCCTGCAGACCGAACGCTGTGTGCGCAGAACGCGTGGCTCGCGCCGCTGCCGCCCGAAGGTGCCAGTGCGATCGTCCACCGAGACACCGCCCACGCCCCCGATATGGCGGAGGCACAGGGCATTCGGTCGGTAGACCTGTTGCGTGACGGGATCGTCGACGCCATCGTCCCCGAGAACCCGGACGCGGCAGACGAACCCGTCGAGTTCTCGACACGCGTCGCCGGTGCGATCGCCCGCGAGCTACGTGAGATCGCGACCGGCGGGCCGGACCGCGTCTCGCTGCGTATGGAAAGGTACCGGCGGCTCGGAGTTCGGGATCAGAGCTAGCAGGTCGCCGGCCCGAACGTCCGACGGCAATGCGACCTTGCCGTCGCCGAACGCGAAGAACTCCCGTCCTGCCACCGAATGTCGATTGGCGACCTCGGCTGCGACACAGTCGCACGCGGCCGCGTCGACACGCACTGTTCCGGCGAGTACCGACCTCACCCGCGTGACGACGACGCCACCCAGCCGTGTCGGAGTTCCGTCGCAGTCGGCGAGATCCTCGACGCACACGCCGTCGACCATCAGGCGCCCCAGGTGAAAATGCGTCGCCGACGGCCAGATCGCCATGTCGAATCGGGACGGGCACGCGGCTCGGAGGGAGGGAAGTTGTTCGAAAAGGGTCACGTCGTCGAGTGTTCGTCGGGTTCGCCGCGGTTACCAGAGTTTTGACGAAACCCTTACGGACCAGCCGCGACTGGCTGCACAGTGTTGACGCGATTCGGGCGGGATCCCGCCAGTTCGGCCCGACAATGTGCACTCAGTTGCGCGGGAGAGTACGACTGGACGAATTGATCGACTTCCGACGCCGCCGCACCACGGTAATGATCTCCTCGACGACGCGGTCGAGGTCGGCAAGCACCGTCGCGGCCGAATACCGCAGCACCAACCATCCTTCGAGGACCAGAGCGTTCTGCCGTCGGCGATCGTTGTTGAATGTCGCCGGATCGCTGTGGAACTCGCGTCCGTCGATCTCGACGATGACGCGGGCACGGAAGTCGACGAGGTCACCGTAGAACGGACCCACCCTCGCGTTGATCGCCATCCGAAAATTTCGGGCGGTCAAGGCACGCGCGACGATTCGCTCCGGTTCGGAGCGGGTGCCAGGGCAGCAGCGTCGAAGCTGTTCTCGAAGAGCCGCCATGCCCTTCATGCCGGCAGAAATATCGCAGATCTCCGCGACTCGTCGCCACGGAATCCGTGCGCCGATCGCAGCGTCGAAGAACTTCTCCAGTTCGGGCTTCGGGAGAACCGCAGCGACATCGACGAATGCCTGCTCGATCGCGACGATCCGAAATCCTCCGTAGGTCGCAACGGTGGGCAGCGTCCGGCGATAGATACGCACCCAATCGGGGGCACGTGATCGGCCCGACGGATCGATCGTGACTTCGACGCGCTGCGGTTCGTAGTCGATCAGCCCCCAGAGCCACGCTGCGGTCGTGTGGCTGACCACCGCCTTCGGCTTCCACAACGCGACGGCCCGGCACAGATCCATGTAGTCCGGCTTCTCGGTCGCATAGATCTCCGGAAGCAGACGTATAAGTTCCCCGGACTTCACGCGTCGGGAAATCGCACTTCGACTCATCCCTGACGCAATCAGCTGTGCCGCTGTCGATACCCCCATGACGAACAACCGTCGCCTATGGAGACCCCCGGTGGTAGGGGCAATTTTCGTCCTGTGGATAGCCCGCGACTGAGTGCACATTATCGGGCCATGTGGACGGGATCCCGCCAGTTCGGCCTGACAATGTGCACTCAATTGCGCGTATCCGCAACTAGTGTGGTTTTCATGAGCGGCGAGTACCGAAAGAGCTTCGACAGCAGCATCACCGATCGCGAAGGGTTCTGGCTGGATGCGGCCGAGAGCGTCACGTGGGACGCGCCGCCGAGCAGGGCGTACGACGGCGCGGGCTGGTTCCCCGACGGTCGGCTGAACACCTGCTTCAACGCGCTCGACCGCCACGTCCAGGCCGGTCACGGTGATCGGACGGCGTTGATCTACGACTCGGCGATGGTCGGCACCCAGCGTTCCTACACGTACGCGGAGTTACTGGACTCGGTGGCCACGTTCGCGGGTGTTCTGGCGAAACACGGCGTCACTCGCGGCGATCGGGTGGTGCTCTACCTTCCGATGATCCCCGAGGCCGTCGTCGCGATGCTGGCGTGCGCGCGGATCGGTGCCGTGCACTCGGTCGTGTTCGGTGGATTCGCTGCCAAGGAACTCGCCGCGCGTATCGACGACGCGAAGCCGAAGCTGATCGTCACCGCGTCGGGCGGTCTGGAGCCGGGACGTACCGTCGAATATCTTCCGATCGTCGAGAAGGCCCTGTCTCTGTCCTCTCCGACGACGGTCATCGTCAAAAAACGCGACGAGATTCCCGCCGACCACGCCTGGCTCGACTGGGACACCGAGATCGCCGACGCGTCTGCCGCCGAACCGGTTTCGGTGCAATCCACCGATCCGCTGTACATCCTGTACACGTCGGGAACGACGGGTAAGCCGAAGGGCGTCGTGCGCGACAACGGGGGCCACGCCGTCGCACTGACGTGGTCGATGCGCCACATCTACGACGTCGGAGCAGGCCAGGTGATGTGGACGGCGTCGGACGTCGGATGGGTCGTCGGACATTCGTACATCGTCTACGGCCCGCTGCTCGCCGGCGCGACCACGGTTCTGTACGAGGGCAAACCCGTCGGAACTCCCGACGCGGGCGCGTTCTGGCGCGTCATCGCCGATCACGGTGTGCGAGCGCTGTTCACGGCGCCGACGGCTCTGCGCGCGATCCGCAAGGTCGATCCGCACGCGTCGGAACTCGAGAAGTACGACGTGTCGTCGCTCGAGACGCTGTTCGTCGCCGGCGAGCGCCTCGACCCCGATACGTACGAGTGGATCAGCCGCACGCTGAATCGTCCCGTCGTCGACCATTGGTGGCAGACCGAGACCGGCTGGGCCATCTGCGCCAATCTACGTGGGCTGGAACCTCTTCCGATCAAACCCGGTTCGGCGACCGTCCCCGTTCCCGGCTTCCAGGTCGAGATTCTCGACGCGACGGGCACTCCCGTCGAGGCGGGCACCGAAGGCAACGTCGTCGTGAAGCTGCCGCTGCCGCCCGGCACGTTGGTGGGCCTGTGGAACGACGAATCACGGTTCCAGCGTTCCTATCTCGACACCTTCCCCGGCTTCTACCTCACCGGCGACTCGGGATACATCGACGCCGACGGGTACGTGTTCGTGCTCGGCCGTAGCGACGACGTCATCAACGTTGCGGGACATCGACTGTCGACGGGTTCGATGGAAGCCGTCGTCGCGAGTCACCCGGCCGTGGCCGAATGCGCCGTCATCGGCATCCACGACGACCTGAAGGGCCAGCGCCCCAGTGGATACGTCGTACTGAAAGCAGGTGAGACGATCGAGGAAGACCAGCTGCGCGACGAACTGGTCGCGATGGTGCGCGATCAGATCGGTGCACTCGCCACGTTCCGTGACGTCACCGTCGTCGGGGCGCTGCCGAAGACCCGGTCCGGCAAGATTCTGCGCAAGACGATGCGCCAGATCGTCGCGGGTGAGGAGTACGGGGTGCCGTCGACCATCGAGGATCCGGCGGTGCTCGACGCGTTGGCGGAGCGGCTTCGCCGCTCGTGAGTGGGAATGTATACCCCTCTACACATTCGCACGCACGGGTGACGGCGTCGCCTACTGTTTCTCCTTATGACCGAGCTCGACACCCGCCCGAAACCCGACCTCCTCGCTCTCGGCGCCGTCACGATCACCGTGCTGTCGTGGGCGTCGGCGTTCGTCGCGATCCGCGGCGTCGGAACGTCGTTCGGCGCGGGACCTCTCGCGCTCGGGCGTCTGCTCATCGGCACGGTCGCGCTCGGACTCGTCCTGCTCGTCCGGAGGACATGGGTGCGGCCGAGCAGAACACAGCGGCTGCAGATCCTCAGCGTCGGAGTGTTCTGGTTCGCGATCTACAACGTTGCGCTGAACGCCGCCGAGCAACGGGTCGACGCGGGCACGACGTCGATGTTCATCCAGATCGGCCCGATCCTGGTGGCCCTGTTCGCCGGACTGCTGCTCGGCGAGGGCTTTCCGAAATGGCTCGTCATCGGTGCCGCCGTCGCGTTCGGTGGTGCCGTCATGGTCGGCGTCGTCACCGCCGTCACGACGACCGACACCACCAGGACCGACGCCGACGCCCTCGGCATCGCGCTGTGCCTCGTCTCGGCCGTCACCTACGCGATCGGTGTACTGAGCCAGAAGCCGGTGCTCCGCACGATTCCCGGCCTGCAGGTGACGTGGATGGCCTGCGCGATCGGCGCGCTGTGCACTCTGCCGTTCGCACCCGCGCTTCTGGGTGACCTGAGCCACGCATCGGCGGGCGCCACCGGCGGACTGATCTACCTCGGCCTCGTCCCGACGGCACTCGCGTTCAGCACGTGGGCATTCGCGCTGTCACGCATGAACCACGGCCGACTGGGCGTCACCACGTACGCCGTCCCGCCGCTGACGATTCTCATGGCCTGGGCGCTCCTCGGCGAGGTCCCGCACTACCTCGCTGTCCTCGGTGGAGTCGTCTGCCTCGTCGGAGTCGGACTGTCACGGCGGCGTTGATCGGGTCGTTCCGCAGGCTTCACTCCCGGCGATAAATGGGTCGTTCCGCAGGCTTCACTCCCGCGGAGGGAGCGAATTGAACCGCGCGATCGCCACCTGACGTTCGTGCCCGTGATCGACGATCGGCTCCGGATACTCCTTGGGCCGACCGCCTTTCAGGGCGTGCACCGCCTTGCCCTCGATGCCGCGCAACTCCGGTACCCAGCGACGCACGTAATCGCCTGCGGGGTCGAACTTCTCGCCTTGCGTGATCGGGTTGAACACGCGAAAGTACGGTGACGCATCCGTTCCCGTGCCCGCGGTCCATTGCCATCCGTGCTGATTGTTGGCCAGGTCGCCGTCGACGAGCTGGTTCATGAAGTACCGGGCGCCGCGCCACCACGGCAGGTGCAGATCCTTGACGAGGAACGACGCGACGATCATCCGCACCCGGTTGTGCATCCACTTCTCGGACGCGAGCTGACGCATTCCGGCGTCGACGATCGGGAAGCCCGTGCGGCCCTCCTTCCACGCCTCGAACATGATGTCGGCGTGCTTGCCCGAGTCGACATCGATACCGTCGAACTTCTTGTCGTAGTTCTCTCGCGCACTGTCCGGTCGCTGAAACAGTATGTCCGCGTAGAAGTCTCGCCACGCGATCTGCCGTCGATACGCGGCACTTCCCTCGTTGCGCAGTGTCGACAGGTCCTTCAGAATCGTGCGCGGATGAATGTTGCCGTACTTCAAGTACACCGACATGCGGCTCGTCGAATCGAGATCCGGGCGGTTGCGCTCGTCGTCGTAACCCTCGATCCGACCCAGAAACTCCTTCCACTCGTCGAGCGCCGCCTTCTCCCCCGCGGGCGCCTCCGACGCATCCTTCTCGGTCGGGATCTTCGCTCGTCGCGGTAGGCCTGACACGTCCGACGGGTCGAGCCACGTCGCGGTCTTCTCCGACGTCTCGGCCGGCCCGCGCCAACCGTGGTTCATCCACTGCCGGAAGTACGGCGAGAACACGCGATACGGCTCGCCGTTGTCCTTGGTCACTCGCCCCGGCGCGATGGCGTACGGAGAGCCGGTCGCGTGCAACGACACCCGCTTCCCGACACGTTCGTCCCGCTCCCGCCCGTACGGGCCGTAGTCGGCGCTGATGTGGATCTCGTCGGCGTCGACGGCTTTCGCGACCTTCGGCACCACCGTCGCCGGGTCACCCTTGACGACGAGCAGGCGTCCGTCCAACTGCTCGTCGAGCGCGGACAGGCTTCGGAACAGGAAATCGCGACGAGGACCACCCGACGGCTTCAACAGGGCGTCGTCGAGCACGAAGAGGCCGAGAACCGGGTCACCCGACTCCGACGCGGCACCGAGAGCGGGCAGATCGTCGAGTCGGAGATCGCGTCGAAACCACATGACAGACATGGCCCGATACATACCCGCCGGTTTCTCAGAGAAACGCCAATCTTGCTTCACAGTCGCCGCAGAATCGCCCCCTAGCTTGGGAAACACGCACGAACGAGAAGGAAAGGAGCACATCATGAAGACCACGCCGAGGTTCCCGGGAGCGCAGTCTCTGGTGAACAGCACCTGCAGTTTCGAGAAGTACTACGAGGCCCTGTACTCGCAGGCGCCGACGGTCGCCTGGTCTCTCGACACCGACGCGACGCGTCGTAGCGCCCTGGAGGAGTTCTTCGCACAAACGCCCGAGGAACGGCAGAAGACCGTCGACAGTTGGGCTGCCTAGGCACAATGGGGCTGTGTCCGAGACAGCACCGAGCAACCACGCAGCGACCGAGAGCACCGCGACCGTCCTCGTCGTCGACGACGACGAGGACGTTCTGTCGTCACTGCAGCGCGGATTGCGCCTGTCCGGTTTCACGGTCATCACCGCGGTCGACGGCGCCGCCGCTCTGAGCGTCGTCGCCAGCCAGTCACCCGACGTCGTCGTCCTCGACATCAACATGCCCGTCCTCGACGGAGCGAGCGTCGTCAAGGCGCTGCGCGCGATGGGCAACGACGTCCCCATCTGCGTACTCAGCGCACGCTCGTCCGTCGACGACCGCATCTCCGGCCTCGAGAACGGGGCTGACGACTACCTCACCAAACCGTTCGTCCTCGCCGAACTCGTCGCCCGCGTCAAAGCGATGTTGCGACGACGCGCGGTCGCGCCGGTGGCTGAGCCGTCGGGTGGCGGTTCGTCGTCGGAGATCGTCGTCGGGCCGCTGTCGGTGGACATCCCCGGCTACCGGGCCCACAGCCAGGGCCGGGAGCTCGACCTCACCAAACGTGAATTCGAACTGCTCGCGGTGCTCGCACGGAACAAAGGAGTCGTTCTGACGCGTGAGCGGTTGCTCGAGCTGGTGTGGGGTTACGACTTCGTCGCCGACACCAACGTCGTCGACGTCTTCGTCGGATACCTGCGCCGAAAGATGGAGGTCGACGGCGCATACCGCGTCCTGCACACGGTTCGAGGCGTCGGATTCGTGCTCAGGGACGCGTCGTGAGGCTGTCGCTGCGCCTGCGTGTCGCGGCCGCCACGGCGCTCGGCGCGACCATCGTCGTCGCGTCGCTCGCGGTCGTCACGTCGGTGGCCATCTCGCGCAACAACGTCAATCAGCTCGACGAACGGCTGACGACCGCGTCCCAGGCACTGGTTCCGAACACCGCAGTGCTCGAAACGTTCCTGAACCAGCTGTCGTCGGCGTTCGCAGTCACCATCCGCACCGGTGACACCATCCGTGCATCCACCCCGATCCAACTGCCCGACCTGCCCGAAGGTTCGCAGACCGTCGACGTCGGCGGCCAGAGATTCCGCGTGTACACCACGACCACGACGTCGCTGATCGATCTGTCCATCGCCATCGGAGTGCCTGCGATCGAGGCGCAGCAGGTGACCGACGAGCAGCAGCGCCTCGTCCTGTTCATCGGACTCGGGGCAATTGCCGTCTCGACGGGTCTGGGGTGGATCTTCGGTGGTCGAGCGGTGAAACCTCTCGTGACGTTGACCCGTCAGGTGAGCGCGCAGCCGCCGTTACCTCCGGACACGAAGACCGGCGTCAAGGAGGCCGACGAATTGGCGACGGCCATCGGCGGGATGTTGCAGCGCGTCAACGACGCGCAGGAACGCACCAACGACGCGCTCGCGACCGCCCGTGACTTCGCTGCGGTCTCCGCACACGAACTTCGTACGCCGCTGACCGCGATGCGCACCGACATCGAAGTGCTGCGGACCCTCGATCTGGAACGCGCGCAGCAGCAGGAGATTCTCGGTGATCTGGACCGAACCCAGGGTCGCGTCGAGACGACGCTCGGCGCTCTGGAGAAGTTGGCGTCGGGTGAACTGCAGGACGACAGCGACCGCGTCGACACCGACATCGTGGACATCTGCGACGTCGCAGCGCAGGACGCGATGCGTCAACACCCCGATCTGACGGTGCGGATCGAGTCCGAACCGTCGGTGACGATGCGCGGCTTTCCTGCGGGCCTGCGTCTGGCCGTCGACAACGCGATCGTCAACGCCATTCGCCACGGCGACGCGAAGAACCTCGTTCTCGCGATTCGCCGCGACGAGGGTCGCGTCGTACTCACCGTCGACGACGATGGAACCGGCGTGCCCGTCGACGAACGCGACGCGGTCTTCGAGCGGTTCTACCGGGGAGCGGCCGCCGCGAAGGGCGGGTCTGGTCTCGGACTCGCCCTCGTCGAACAGCAGGCTCAATTACACGGCGGCACAGCCTATTTCACCGACAGCCCGCTCGGCGGGGCCAGGTTGGTGATGGAACTGAGTGCGGCTGCGCCACCCGTGCGCGGATAGTCGGCCTCTGGACCGACTATCCGCGCACGGGCGCGAAGCGCACTTATTTGACGTCGAGCAGATCGATCACGAACACGAGGGTCTTGCCGGACAGACGGTGGCCTGCACCTGCAGGACCGTACGCCAGCTCCGGCGGAATGGTCAGCTGACGCCGTCCGCCGACCTTCATGCCGGGGATGCCGTCCTGCCATCCCTGGATGAGACCCTGCAGCGGGAACTGGATCGATTCGCCGCGGTTCCACGACGAGTCGAACTCCTCTCCACTGTCGAACTCGACGCCGACGTAGTGGACCTCGACATTGCCGCCGGCGACCGCTTCCGCGCCGTCACCCTCGACCAAGTCGACGACGACGAGGTCGGTGGGCGGAGGGCCGGCCTGAAACTCGATAATTGGCTTCGTCACGGAACCCACCCTACGTCGTGCAGGTCAGCCGATCGGGTCAGCCATGCGAATCACGTCGTATGCGCAGGTCAGCTCGTTGCCGGTAGCGGGGTCGGTCATCTCGACCTTCCACGTGTCGGCGAACTGGTCGACGCCGGGGTGCATCGAGATCGTGCCGGAGATCAGGATGGTGCCGCGCTTGAACAGGCCGCGCTCCCGCAGAACGTCGAGCCAGTACTTCGGAGCCAGCAGATCGCCGAGTGATCCGGTCTGAATCGGGGTATCGCCGACCCATGCCTTCAGGGTGATGTCGTCGATGCGGTCGGCGACATCGGACAAACGCCATGCGCCCAGGCCGAGGACGTCGGGAGACGCGTTCTTGCTCCATGCGACGCTGTGGACCTCGAGGTCACGGTCGGTGTGATCGCAGGCGACCGTCAGCAGGACGTCGTCCTCGGAGTCGCCGAGAATCACGAGTGCCCACTCGGCCTCGCCGGACGTGCGGCCGTGCTGCACGTGAACGGTGTCGGTCTGCTGCGCCAGGTACGGCGAAATCGGGTACATCGCGGGAGTGACCGTCGGCGCAGGAACACCCAGTTCGGCCAGCTCGGCGATGTGGTGCGCAACCTCTTCCTGGTTGCGGCCCGCGTATCCCGCGTTGAGAAGATTCAGTGGTTCGACGGTTTCGGTCGTGCCGTCGGGCAGCGTGAAAGTGAGCATGAGCCTAAGGACCTCTTCCCGTTACTTTTTTGTTTCCAATACGCCGAAAAGCTTGCGCATACGTCTTGTATACAGCAAGTATGGAGACCGTTCAACGGATCCGCGTGATTCCAAGCACAGCGAAGGAGTTGCCATGACTGCGCAGACAGTCGACAAGAAAGGCCTGGCGAGGGCATTCGCCGCGAGCCTGACCGGGACGGCATTGGAGTGGTACGACTTTGCCGTCTACTCGGCTGCCGCCGCCTTGGTGTTCCCCATCATCTTCTTTCCGGACAGCGATCCGCTGACCGGAACCCTGCTCGCGTTCTCGACCTACGCGGTCGGCTACATCGCCCGTCCGATCGGCGGATTCGTCTTCGGTCGCCTCGGCGACGTCATCGGACGCAAGCAACTACTCGTGATCACGCTGCTGCTGATCGGCGTCACGACGTTCCTGATCGGTCTCATCCCCAGCTACGACACGATCGGCATCGTCGCGCCGATCCTGCTCGTCACGATGCGCTTCGCTCAGGGCGTCGCCGTCGGCGGTGAGTGGGGTGGCGCCGTGCTGCTGTCCAGCGAATACGGCAACCCGCGGCAGCGCGGCTTCTGGTCGTCGGCTGCCCAGATCGGCCCGCCTGCAGGCAACCTGCTCGCCAACGGCGCTCTCGCCGCACTGACCATCGCTCTGACCGAGGACCAGTTCGAATCCTGGGGCTGGCGTATCGCGTTCCTGTTCTCGGCAGTACTCGTCGGCTTCGGTCTGTGGATCCGCCTGAAGCTCGAGGACACCCCGGTCTTCAAGGCCCTGCAGGAAAGCGGCGACCGTTCGGAAGCTCCGATCAGCGAGGTCTTCAAGACGCAGCTGCGTCCGCTCGTCGCCGCGATCCTCTCGCGCATCGCTCCCGACGTCATCTACGCGCTGTTCACCGTCTTCTCCATCACCTACGGCGTCCAGAAGCTCGGGTTCGCCCGCAGCGAGGTGTTGACCGCCATCCTCATCGGCTCCGCGTTCCAGCTCGGACTCATTCCGCTGGCAGGCGCGATCTCCGACCGCATCAACCGTCGCCTCGTCTACGGAGTCGCGGCGGTCGGTGGCGTCGTGTGGAGTGCGATCTTCTTCCTGATGATCGGCGGCAGCTCGCTGCCGCTGCTGATTCTCGGCGTCGTCGTCGGACTCGCGTTCCACTCGTTCATGTACGGACCGCAGGCTGCGTTCGTCACCGAGCAGTTCACGGTACGTCTGCGCTCGACCGGTAGCTCGCTCGCCTACACGATCGCAGGCGTCTTCGGTGGCGCGATGGCACCGCTGATCTTCGTGTTCCTGCTCGACAAGACCGACAGCTGGGTACTCATCGTCGGCTACATCGCCGTCGTCGGCGCACTCACCGTCCTCGGACTCGCCTTGGGCCGCAACCCCGATCGTGCCGAGGAAGAGGACCACGACGTGATTGCGAACGCTACGCCCGCAGCAGGATCTGCAGTGTGACCTCGAGGTGATCGTCGATCGCTCGCTGCACGAGGCCCTCGTCACCGCCTTCCAACGCGGTGACGATGGCCTCGTGCTCGGTGCACACGTTGCGCTGACGATCGGCCGCCGAGAACAGAGCAGTCAGCCCGACGCGCAACTGTCGGGCCCGAAGTCCCGCATACGTCCGCGACAGCAGCTCGCTTCCGGCCGCGTCGACGAGGATCTGATGGAACTTTCCGTCGAGATCGATGAAATCCTTTGCGGCGTCGTCGGTTCGGTTGTCGGCGAGATCTTCCTGCTCGACGAGAATCGACCGCATCGCCGACGCCGGAACGTTCCCGGCACGCAGCGACGTCGTCGCCGCGTGCCGCTCGAGGACACCGCGCAGATCCATCAGTTCACTGATCTGACGTCCCGACATGGCCGGGACGTGTGCGCCCCGCTTCGGTACCATCTCGACCAGACCTTCCGCCTGCAACATCAGCAGGGCTTCGCGAACGGGCGTGCGAGACACGCCGATTCGCGTCGCAAGATCCTGTTCGTTGAGAAAGGTGCCGGTCGCAGCGGGCGACGTGAGCACCTGATCACGCACGAAGACGTAAGCCTTGTCCCTACCCGACAGCGATTGCATACGATATGTATACCTGCCGGCGCCAGATGAAACCAGGAGTTCTCCCATGAGCACCACCGTCCGAATCAGCCTTGCCCAGGTCAACAGCGGGGCCGACCCGTCGGAGAATCTGAAGATCATCGACACCCATGCCGAGGCCGCGAAAGCGGCCGGGTCGTCGCTCGTCGTGTTCCCCGAGGCCATGATGCGACGCTTCGGCCTTCCCCTGCGCGAGATTGCCGAGCCCGTCGACGGGCCGTGGGCCGACTCCGTCCGCGAGATCGCGGCGCGTCACGGCATCACGATCGTCGCGGGCATGTTCACCCCCGCCGACTCCGAGCGCGTCGCCAACACGCTGCTCGTCACCGGCAACGGCGTCGACGCCGGCTACGACAAGATTCACCTGTTCGACGCGTTCGGGTTCGCCGAGTCCGACACCGTCGCACCCGGTCAGGATCCGCTCGTCGTCGACATCGACGGCGTGAAGGTCGGCTTCGCCACCTGCTACGACGTCCGCTTCCCTGCGCTGTTCCAGAAGCTCGGCGACCTCGGAGCCGAACTGATCATCGTCGCGGCATCGTGGGGATCGGGCCCGGGCAAGGTCGAGCAGTGGTCGCTGCTCGCCCGCGCACGTGCGCTGGACTCGACGGCGTTCGTCGCAGCCTGCGACCAGCCGGAGCCCGAGGAAACCGCGGGTACCGCACCCCTCGGCGTCGGACATTCGGTCGTCAGCTCCCCGATCGGTGAGGTCATGGGCGAGCTCGACGCCACGCCCGGCATGCTGACCGTCGACATCGACACCGCGGTCCTGGACGGCGTCCGGAAGAAGCTGCCGGTGCTGGCCAACCGTCGCCAGTTCTGACCTTTCGAAACCCACGGAAAAGGCCGCCCACCCCGGACAGGGTGGGCGGCCTTCGTCGTAGCTCTACCGGGAAGCGACATCCTTGTAGTCGCGCTCGGTGTAGCCGGTGTAGATCTGACGCGGACGGCCGATCTTCGTCGTCGCATCCTCGTGCATCTCACGCCAGTGCGCGATCCAGCCCGGGAGGCGACCCATCGCGAACAACACCGTGAACATGCGCGGCGGGAAGCCCATCGCACGGTAGATCAGGCCGGTGTAGAAGTCGACGTTCGGGTACAGCTTGCGCTCGACGAAGTAGTCGTCGGTGAGCGCGGTTTCCTCGAGCTTCAGGGCGATGTCGAGGAGCTCGTCACCGTTGCCCAGCTTGCCGAGGATGTTGTGCGCAGTTTCCTTGACCAACGTCGCGCGCGGATCGAAGTTCTTGTAGACGCGGTGTCCGAAGCCCATGAGCTTCACGCCGTCTTCCTTGTTCTTCACTCGACGCAGGAAGTCGGTGGCGTCGCCGCCCTCGGCCTTGATCTTGTCGAGCATCTCGAGAACTGCCTGGTTGGCGCCGCCGTGCAGCGGGCCCCACAGAGCGTTGATGCCGCCCGAGATGGACGTGAACAGGTTGGCGTCCGACGAGCCGACGAGACGAACCGTCGACGTCGAGCAGTTCTGCTCGTGGTCGGCATGCAGGATGAGCAGCATGTCGAGGGCCTTGACGATCTCGGGATCGACCTCGTAGGGCTCGGCCGGGAAGCCGAACGTCAGGCGCAGGAAGTTCTCGACGAGGCTCTTCGAGTTGTCGGGGTACAGGAACGGCTGGCCGACGGACTTCTTGTACGCGTACGCCGCAATGGTCGGCAACTTGGCGAGCAGACGGATCGTGGACAGCTCGACCTGCGCGGGATCGTTGGGGTCCAGCGAATCCTGGTAGTACGCCGACAGCGCGTTGACAGCGCTGGACAGCACCGGCATCGGGTGCGCGTTGCGCGGGAAGCCGTCGAAGAACCGCTTGAGGTCCTCGTGCAGCAGGGTGTGCCGACGGATCTTGTCGGTGAACGTCTCGAGCTGATCCTCGGTGGGGAGCTCGCCGTAGATCAGCAGGTAGCTGACCTCGATGAAGCTGGACTTGTCTGCCAGTTGTTCGATCGGGTACCCGCGGTATCGAAGGATTCCCTTGTCACCGTCGATGTAGGTGATGGCCGACTTCGTCGAGGCGGTGTTGACGAACCCACCGTCGAGAGTCGTGTAACCGGTCGTAGCCAGCAGCTTTCCCAGTTCGATGCCATCGTTGCCTTCGGTGGCCTTGGCGATGGACATGCTGTATTCGCCACCGGGGTAGGTGAGGGTGGCTTTGGCGTCATTCTCAGCGGGCACGAATGGTCCCTCTCGAACTCATGTAACGGACACGTACTTAAATCGGACAGTTCTTTACGTCGATAGAGAAACTAGTCTCTCGGCGCCTCGGACGCCCACGGAGGGTCGGCACCCGGGCGAGAAACCGTGATGGCAGCTGCCCGAGCAGCGAAGCTCAGTGCTCGCTCCCAATCTTCCCTACCCATGTCACGAACGGCGCTGGATGTGACAATGGTCTCTTCATTCAAAAACTGTAGTAAAGCCCCGTGCACGGTGTCACCTGCGCCGATGGTGTCCACCACGTCGACGGCCACGCCGGGAACAGAGATTTCTTCCGACGCCCGGAACACCGACAGACCGTCGCCGCCGCGCGTCATGACGACGGCCGACACGCCCGCGGCGAGCCAGTCGTCGACCGTCGTCCCCTCGGTTCCGAGCCCGAGCCAGTGCGAATCGTCCTCCGAGACCTTCAGGATGTCGACGTCGGGAAGCCACGATCTGAATCGCGTGCGGAACTCGTTGGCGGTGATGTCGCCGCTCGTGCTGTCGATGGCGGCAGGCCGGATGTTCGGGTCGAGCATCGTCAGCTTGCCGGCGGCGTGCGCTCTTTTCAGCAGGTTC
Organism: Rhodococcus sp. BP-261; assembly: GCF_019835205.1. Classification (NCBI taxonomy): domain Bacteria; kingdom Bacillati; phylum Actinomycetota; class Actinomycetes; order Mycobacteriales; family Nocardiaceae; genus Rhodococcus; species Rhodococcus sp. BP-261. Next base: position 122,244 of record NZ_JABUCO010000014.1, read on the forward strand.
GCGTACACCGACGCACCCGGCTGGTACAGAAGCGACAACGTGCCGAACGACAGAACGTCGATGTCGTCCGGGATGTCGCCCGGATCCTGGACGAGACGATCCGCGGTGCCGTCCGCGTAGAACGAGTACTGGGCACTGCCGTCCGACGCGAGCGTCGTCATCGCCAGCGTGGTCGGCTCCTCGCCGCGCTGAACCCACGACGTGTCGACGCCTGCGCCGCGCAGACTCTCCAAGATCTGGTCGCCGAACGGGTCGGTCGACACCCGCGAGAGGAATGCGACCTTCGAACCCAGGCGTCCGATCGCGACGGCGACGTTGAACGGGCCACCACCGAGCTTCGGCGCCAGCAACGGTCCTTCGTGCACCGGTACCAGATCGACCAGTGCCTCTCCACACACGAGAATCGTCATGCGGCGCGATGCTCCATTCCCCACGAACCGGTCCAGGACTTGCCCGGCTCCAGTACCAGTAGATCGATCCCCGAGTTGAACGCGTCGGGCGGGCACGTCATCGGTTCGATGGCGAGCGCCCGACCACGGTCTGGATAGGCCTGGTCGTTCTTGGGGTCGGCCGTGAACACCTGAATCCAATCGAATTCGCGATCGGTCCACAACACCGTGGCGGCGCCGTCGGGACCCGACAATACGTGGCGTGCCTTGCCGTCCTCGTCGGGAACTTCGGCGCTGAACGGCGTGTCGAGCCAGACGTCCTTCAGGGACTTGGCGGTGGTGAAGTCGTAGTCCGTGCCCGCGGTCGGTACGGAAGGACCATGAGGCAGCATTCGATCCGGATCCAATTGCAACCGTGTGCCCGCGGACAGCTCGAGCGTGCACTCGTCCAGAGGCACGTCGCCGACGCGAACGAACGAGTGGAAGCCCATACCGAACGGCGCGTCGACGTCACCGGCGTTGGTCGCCGACGCCGTCACGACCAGACCGTCGTCAGTCAGCTCGTGGGTCACCGTCAGCGTGATCCGGTACGGCCACCCCTTGTGCAGACCGACGTCGACCGACTGTTCGACGCGAGAATCGGAGTGGTCGACGAGCGTCCAGTCGACGCGTCGGACGAACCCGTGACTGGCGTTGCCTCGCGCAGGCTCGGTGATGTCGAGCTCGTGGTCGACTCCGCCGAACGAGAACTTGCCGTCGGCGACGCGGTTGGGCCACGGCGCGAGCACGAGACCGGCCGACAGCGGGGGCTTCTTCCCCAGTTCCCACGTCTCGGTCATGGGCGCGCCGTCGAACTCGAGCGAGCGCAGACCGGCACCGGTCGAGGCGACTTCGGCGCGGTATCGACCGCTCGTCAGCACGTAATTCCGTTCGTCAGCCATGGTGTCCATTGTCCACCCTCGTGACTCGATATCGAATGAATGCCGGAAGTGCGACGGCTGCGATCACCACACCGACGACGACGAGAACGCCGCCACCTGCAGCCGCGGCCGCAGTACCGACCATCGCGGCGCTCGCCCCGTGCAGGACGTCGCCGATACGCGGACCGCCCGCCACCACCACGATGAACACGCCTTGCAGACGGCCGCGCATGTCGTCGGTGGCGACCTGCTGCAGCATCGTCGACCGGAACGCAGCCGAGATCATGTCCGCACCACCGCCGAGCGCGAGGAAGGCAAGGGCGATCCACAGCGCGACCGAGACGCCGCCGCTCGTCGCCATTCCGACGCTGACGCCGAACCCCACCATCGCCAGTCCCCACACGACGATGCAGACGATCACCGCAAGACCCTGCCGCTCGACGCGCGGAAGCCACCCCGAGAACACACCGCCCAGAACGGCACCCGCCGACAGCGCCGCGAACAACAGGCCGAGAACCAGGCCGCCCGACGCCGGATCACCGAACGTGTCGTGCGCAATCTGCGGGAACAGCGCACGCGGCATCCCGAAAACCATCGCGATGATGTCGACGACGAACGACGCGAGCAACACCTTCTGCGTCGCGAGATACGTGAAACCCTCGACGACCGAACGCAATCCGGCCCTCCGCCCCGCCTCCGCCGGTGGGATACGCGGCAATCGGATCACAGCCCACAGCGTCGCGAACAGGGCGATCGAGTCGACCAGATACAGCGTCTGCAGACCCGCGAGCGGAATCATCGTGCCCGCGATCAGCGGGCCGGCGATGGCCCCGAAGTTCATCACCGTCATGTTCAGCGAGTTCGCCGCAGGCAACTGTGCACCGGGCAGCAGCCGGGGGATGATCGCGCTGCGCGTCGGCTGATTCACCGCGAAGAACGCCTGCTGAACCGCCAACAGACACAACACGACCCACACGTTGTTCAGATCTGCGAACGCCTGCAACCACAGCAGGGTCGACGTCGAGATCAAGCCGACGGTCGTGATGGTCAGCAGCGTGCGGCGATCCATGACGTCGGCGAGCGCCCCGCCCCACAACCCGAACACGATCAACGGTACGAGGCCGAAGACACCCGTCAGACCGACGTATGCCGAACTGCGAGTGATCTCGAAAATCTGTTGCGGCACAGCCACAATACTGAGCTGCGCACCGATGACGGTGACGATGTTCGCCATCCACAGGCGTCGGTAGGCCTTGTTCTGCAGTGGTGTCGTGTCGGCGAGTACTCCGCGAAGCTTGCTCTTCTTCTTCAGCGCTTCCGTCACGGCTGAAGCCGCTCCACCACCGCGTTCGCGACGGTGACGCGAATCCTGTTGTGCAGACGGCTGGTTCGACCCTGCCAGAACTCGACGGTGTCCGGAATCAACCGGAAACCACCCCAATTCGGCGGTACCGGAACCTCTTCGCCGTCGAACCGCGTCGTGACGTCGGCGAGCGCCTGTTCGAGCTCCGCGCGCGAGCCGATGGGTCGAGATTGCGCCGACGCCCACGCGCCGAGCTGCGATCCGCGCGGACGCGTCGCGAAGTACTCGGCCGTCGTCTCCGCCGACACTTTCACCACAGACCCTCTGATGGACAACTGGCGCGCTATCCCGATCCACGGGAACGTCACCGATGCATACGGTGTCCGCGTCAGGTGAGTGGCCTTGTCCGAGTCGTAGTTCGTGTAGAAGACGACACCGTCCTGCTCGAGGTCCTTGCAGAGGACCGTGCGCGTCGACGGACGACCCGCCTCGTCGACGGTCGCCAGCACCATCGCGTTGGGCTCGGGAATCTCGGCGGCAATCGCGTCGGAAAGCCACGCGCGGGCCACCGGAAACCAGCCGTCGACCAGCTGATCAGCGTCGAGATCGGTGTCCTGGCGATAGTCGACCCTCATGTCCGCCAGAGGCTTCTGCTCATTCTGCACGTACCCGAACGTTACTCCCGGGTACGACGGGTTACAGTGCTGACCAGGCAAGCTCGAACGCGAGCCGCGAGGCCACAAGGAGAGTCCTAACGTCATGGCTGTTCAACAGGTACCCGAAGATTTCGTCAGCGGCCTCGAGGGCGTCGTCGCGTTCACCACCGACATCGCCGAGCCGGACAAGGACGGCGGCGCACTGCGTTACCGCGGCGTCGACATCGAAGATCTCGTCGCCAAGCGGGTCACGTTCGGCAACGTGTGGGCACTGCTCGTCGACGGCCGCTTCGGCCCCGGCCTCCCGCCTGCCGAGCCGTTCCCACTTCCCGTGCACACCGGCGACGTCCGCGTCGACGTCCAGGCAGGCCTGGCGATGCTGGCCCCGATCTGGGGATACCAGCCACTGCTCGACATCGACGACGCCACCGCCCGCGAACAGCTCGCCCGTGCGTCCGTCATGGCACTGTCCTACGTCGCCCAGTCCGCACGTGGCATCCATCAACCCGCGGTCCCGCAGAAGAAGATCGACCTGTGCGAGACCGTCACCGCACGCTTCATGACGCGCTGGAAGGGCGACCCCGACCCCGCGCACGTCGAAGCCATCGACGCCTACTGGGTCTCCGCGGCCGAGCACGGCCTGAACGCGTCGACGTTCACCGCCCGCGTCATCGCCTCGACCGGCGCCGACGTCGCCGCCTCGCTGTCCGGTGCGATCGGCGCGATGTCCGGCCCACTCCACGGCGGCGCGCCCGCACGAGTGCTGCCGATGATCGAAGAGGTCGAGAAGCAGGGCGACGCCCGCGCGCTGGTCAAGGGCATCCTGGACCGCAAGGAAAAGCTCATGGGCTTCGGGCACCGCGTCTACCGCGCCGAGGATCCCCGGGCCCGCGTGTTGCGTGCGACGGCCAAGCGCTTGAACGCACCGCGCTACGAGGTCGCCGCCGCATTGGAGCAGGCTGCGCTGGCCGAGCTGCGTGAGCGTCGGCCCGATCGCGCGATCGAGACCAACGTCGAATTCTGGGCCGCGGTCATCCTCGACTTCGCCGAGGTACCCGCGCACATGATGCCCGCCATGTTCACCTGCGGCCGCACCGCGGGATGGTGTGCGCACATCCTCGAGCAGAAGCGACTCGGCAAGCTCGTGCGCCCGGCGGCCATCTACACCGGCCCTGCCCCGCGCTCCCCCGAATCCGTCGACGGGTGGGGGCAGATCGTCTAGGGCGGTCGTTCTGCGCAGGTGCGATCGGACGTCCCCGAACGCGGTCCGCGCACCTTCCAGCAGGCGCGCACGTTGCAACCTGCGCAGCTGCTGCAACCTGCGCGGGTAGATGCGAGCGCACAGCGATCGGACGCCCCGAACGCCGCCCGCGCACCTTCCAGCAAGCGCGCACGTTGCAACCCGCGCAGCCGCTGCAACCTGCGCGGGGAGGAGCGAGCGCACAGCAAACGGACGCCCCGAACGCCGCCCGCGCACCTTCCAGCAAGCGCGCACGTTGCAACCCGCGCAGCCGCTGCAACCTGCGCGGGTTGCATTGAGCGCACAGCAATCGGACGCCCCGAACGCCGTCCGCGCACCTTCCAGCAGGCGCGCACGTTGCAACCCGCGCAGCCGCTGCAACCTGCGCGGCAGAACCGAGCACACACCGATCGCACATCGCGAACCTCGACCGCACACCTTCCAGCAAGCGCGCACGGTGCAACCCGCGCAGCCGCTGCAACCTGCGCGGATATGACGGTTCGCTGCCGAATTCCACAGGTTCGCTTTATCCACAGGCGACCGCTCACCCGACCGTCGGCCAGGTGTGGCTGGGCCACCATAAGTCGCATGTACCCGGAGAAAGACCCGCTGCTGCTGCGTCGCGACATGGTTCGAGACGGATCGTCGGACAGTGACATTCGTATCGCGAAGGCCGACGGTTCGATCACGCCCCTTCGGCGAGGCGCGTTCGTTGCGACGACGACGCTGAAGGATCTGCGGCCGGAGGAGCGGCACCTGCTCAATGTCCGAGCACATCTCGCCGCAGCGACCAGCGCACTCGTCGTGAGCCACCAGTCCGCGGCCGTCGTGCACGGCTTCGCGATGTTCGCCCCGGACCTGGGGAAGGTCCACTTCACCGTCGACCGAGAGTCCGGCGGTCGAACCACGAAGACTCGCCACGTGCACGCGAACACCCTGACCGAAGCCGACGTGACCGTGGTCGACGGAATTGCGGTGACGTCGGCCGATCGCACTGTTGCCGATCTGCTGAGACTGCTCCCGTTCGAGGCCGGCGTGTGCGTCGGCGATGCTGCACTACGGGCAGGCTCGGCAACTGTCGCGGGAATCGAGGAAGCGCTGGCACGGTCGGGCAAACGAGCCGCGGTGAAGGCGCGACGCACCCTGGCGTTCTGTGACGCGCGGAGCGAGAGCGTCGGGGAATCGCGAACTCGTGTTTTGCTGCACCGCGCGAAGATGCCTCCCCCACTTCTTCAGATCGAAGTTCGCAACAAGCGCGGTCGCTTCGTCGGACGACTCGACCTGGGGTACGCCATCGGAGTTGCGCTCGAATTCGACGGGAAGGTCAAGTACACGAAGCACGCGAAACCAGGTCAGGACCCGGGCGACGTCGTCTTCGCGGAGAAAGTTCGCGAGGACGAGATCCGACGAATCGGATGGGTCGTGTTACGGGTGACGTGGTACGACCTCGATCACCCGGACGAGTTCTTGGCGCGGCTGCAGGAAGCGCTCGACCTGAACTGCCCTGGGACTGGTGGAGACTGTGATCTCACCAGGAGAATGCAGGTATGGGTGCACCAAGGAAGTTCGATGCCGAGACTCGTGAGCGGGCGGTTCGGATGTATCGGGACCGTCTGGCCGGG